>CAYZQX010000423.1:0-3691 GCA_964480615.1 uncultured Chitinophagales bacterium
GTTTAATGGGTTAATTAAAATAAAAATTTGACTGATCGAATTTATTTTTTGGTTTGAAATTTAGGTCTGTCTAAAAAGATATTTTCATGCTATTTAATGAAGGACTAGGTCATAAGTAGAAGCTTGAAAATATAGAAATCGTTATTATGAATGAACAAATTGTTGATATGCAGCGTACTCCTTTCAGATAGTTTTTAAATTTTTAAGCGTATGATAGTACACCATTTGATTGGCGGTGAGATACTATCCACAGATAATGGACACTAGACTTTCACTAATCATATCAACAAACTTCAGGATCGTAAATCCTAAATCGGTAACTGTAAATCGTGAAAATGCGATAGGGATAGGAGGGGTTTGTACTGTGGTGGCGGGCTTTCAATTTTTTTTATTCAATTATGCCGAAAGCCCGCCACCACAGTACCGGAGCGACAGCGTAGCCCCAAATAGCCCGGGCCGTAGGCATCGCCATAAATTTTTTATATGCAGAGATGGACTAAGTTCTATTAATAGACTTGCTTTATAATCTTATGCGTCCTTGTTCCAGTACTGCTTTTGCACTTGATAAAATAGATTCCATTAGGCAATTCCTGAAGATTAATTTTTGCGTTGTCATAAATGGTTTTTAGATACAGTTGCTGTCCATTAATATTCGTAATTTCCACTTGTAGGGATGAGGTTATATATGCGTTTAGGTCAATGTATAATTCATCCCTAAAAGGATTGGGATAGATCGTATAAATTTCATTGGATTCAATAGTAGTTCCTAGGGAGTTTGTAATTTCAATTTCAGCCATTATCGGTATTTCTACTTGGCAATAGGGTAGGTCGCAATAAATTTCACTTTCATATACACCAATGTTATTGGAATAAAAAGTTATAATAGCTGTATCATTTTTAAATGCTGGTATGCTGCTTGGCCAGTAAGCAATATTAAATGAGGAGAGACTCAAATCAGGTTCGGTAAGGATGAGTTCATCACTGCCATAATTGGTAATGATCAATTCTCGCTGGTAAGGAATATTAGGTAGTACTGTACCAAAGTCAATGCTGTCTTGAGCAATATAGCATTGAGGGCTTCCTGTTACGGTGAGGTGGATGATAAGGGATACGGTAGGTTCATCATCATCGTTAGAGGATAAAATCAATTCTGCTTCGTATTCACCTGCTGGCAGTAAATGGGTATCAATGGTGAATGGTATTGCGTAATTTGATACCGGTAATAGGTGAAATTGTGAAGTGTCAAAATTTATCCAACTAGGCGTGTTCTTTAATACGGGTGATGAGATGTATCCTTCAGTTATTCCAGCCTGCAAGCCTATGGTGCCTAAGGATTCCCCGGTTGACACATCTGTTAAATTAACATGACCAAATGCGGTCTGGCTTATACAACGGTAATATAAATGTGGATAGTTTGCCGGTAAATCGATGAATTGATCTTGTATAAAAGCCGTAAATACAATACCTGAAATACTTTGTTCATTTGGTTCGAGAGAGATTTGGCAGCTACCATTGGCATAAATATTGCTTTGGCTTACTGTATAATCAGCCCAAGCACCAGGGTTATCGTAGTAACCTGCAAAGGCGATATTGCCTGATAGTGTATCATAACCAATATTTTCTATTTCGATAGCATAATTCATTATACTGCCACTTACTTGTGTGATATTGATCGCGCCATCAGGTATATTCAATTCAGGCTTATAGTTGTTAGCACCTATTAAATTGATGAGCAAGGTGTCATTATTGTATAATATTTGAAGGGTGCAATTATTTTGTTCCATTCCTTGACCTGCATAATATATTTCTAAGTTTTCCTGTGCTTCAGGATTTAATGTAATATTGTTTTGGTTAGTGCTGAAAAAATTGGGGCAGGAGAAGATCAAGCTGTCAATTGTAACGGGTTCAGTCCCGATACTATTGATATTCAATAAATGGATGGTAGTATCATAAGGTGTAGAGTTATAGGCAAGAAAATCCATTGTATTGGTTCCAAGATGAGGTCCTAGGAGTGCTGGATCATATAGGTCAATAATAATTGAGGCTGTATCAATAGGATTGACTGGATCATTAGTAGTAAAGTATATCTCATAACTCGAATGATCAATTTCAATATCAGCGGTATTTACGATAATCCAAATAGTATCAGCAGCCAGGGGAGCTAATGAAAAATTGGTTTGGTCTGCTATACTTATTTCTGGACCTGTATCTAAATCACAACAAGGGCTAATATTCTGTGCTGTCAAAATTAAATTATAGCCAGGATCAGTGCAGGGACCACTGTTGCTTAAATCAATAGTAGCAGGACAATCTGTTGACTCATAACTATCATTCAGGGTAAGAGAACACCCATAATTAGCAATTCCTTGTACTGTATATAGCTGGGATGGATTACAATAGTGAACGGTTTTCGTAATATTGAATTTTAGTGGGCCTTCACAACAGACTAAGTAACCAGCACTAAAGCTATTTAACTCATACTCATATTGCTTGTCAGTCATAGGGCTAACAATGATAAAATGTCCATAATTGAATTCTAAATAGGTTGATTCGCTTTCAGCATAGATATAGCAACCCCAATAACCAGGGTCATAGCTGTAGTTGTATTGCAAAGTATCCGTTCCTGAGTTCACTACAATTAAGGGGATGGTATCTATATCATTATAAGGCAGGCTGATTGCTAAGGCTTCAGTGTTCAATTGTAAAGAAGCGTTAGGATAACAAGTAGAATTGATTTGACATACGTAGATGCCTGCATTGGTAATAAACTCAACCTCACTCGTATTAGGTCCTAGTTCAGTATTTGAAATGGATAGTGTAATGTTTTCTTGTGTGAAGGGCAGTACATAGTTAATATTTTCTACTATTGAGATATTTGGTTGCAGTACAATGTCTTCAATGTATAGGGTGTCATTCCCATAATTATGAATGAGGATTTCCGAATAGAATGGTAGGTAGAGATAGGTTGTATCTATTGTTATGAGATTAGGGGATATGCCTCCTGAGAGTAAACTAACGATTGTATAGCTAACTGGCACTGATTGTGTGATATTATCTGCATCACTGGTAATACAGGTAAGGCTAAAGTTATAGGTATCAGCGATGGTCTCTTGGTTTCTAAATTCAAAAAATATTGTATCGATGCTATTGGGTTCAATTGTTTCTACCGTAGGAAGATAATAGAGTGCATAATGAGAATCACTACATCTAATATATCCTTCATAGGGGCTGTCATTAGCAACGGTAAAATAAGCCTGTATTGTATCAGGTCCTGTACATTCAAAATAATAATCGCCGTTGAATTCTATATCCGCTTCAGGTAGTATAGTCATTGTTTGTACGGTGCTAAATGTGAGGTCGCAATAATCGTAACTAAGGCTGATCATATAGTCGCCTGGGGCATCAAAAATATGAGTAGTAGTTTGTTGGTTCGATGTTGTTCCATCACCGAAATGCCATATGACATCTTGATTGTTTTGTATATTGGAATGAAAAAAAATAGGAAAACTTTCGATCATCATTTCCTCAAGGCCCTCATAAGATGCCTCGATTTCTATTTCGCCGATTTCGGTAATAGGTAATGCCTCGACATGCAATCTAAAACCGATTGACTGTATGGATGAATTGGCTTTAAACACTAATAAAGCGATGCCACTATTGCATTCCATTGTAAGAGGTATATCAGTTGCAT
>CAYZQX010000424.1:0-3687 GCA_964480615.1 uncultured Chitinophagales bacterium
GTATGCTAAACGTGTAGTGATTATGAGGACAGGCATTGTATTGTCTAATCAAGGTGGCGCACTCAACAAGATAATTCCTATGGCCAAGCTCGGCCTAGGTCAAAAAATGGGAAATGGGAATCAATATTGGTCCTGGATACACATCGAAGATCTAATAAATTTTATAACCCATGCAGTTAATAGTTCGAATGTGAATGGAATATACAACGTATGTGCGGCCTCCACACGTCAAGCTGAATTTGCTTCAATCGCAACAAATAATTATCGAAACAATTACATACTCCTGCCTGTACCCAAAGCTTTATTGAGAATTCTACTCGGCGAAATGGCCAGCATTGTACTCTCCTCGCAAAATGCAGATAACCGAAAATTATTAAATACTGGATTTAGCTTTAAGTACACTGAATTGAATAAAGCATTTGCGCAGCTTAAAGTTGGCTAAGACTTACCTAAAATAGATGTAAAATAATCTTTTAATGATTAAGCAACATCCTTCATATTTATTGCTTACCATTCCCATAAATCATGTTCAAAATTAAATATTTTTTCTGTCAATCGCTTGCTTTCTAATAAAGCATTCCGACCATCGGCGTAATCCGAAATTCGGCGATCGCTGTTATTGCTTTCTTTGGTAATTATAGATGAGAAATAACGCATATCTATTACATCCGTCCAACTCATTCGAATTGCATCATTAAATGGATTAAATGATTCTACTTTCGACATATATTCCCTGGCATTGGGATAATATATCCAAAACAAAGGTTCTACACCTATAAATTCATTGTCCTTATTAAATACTTCTCTAATAGGTGCGATACCGATAACCCGCTGAGTCAGTGCGCTGGTTCGGGAATCTAACAACCAATCTTCCTTGAGTCTAAACTTGTGAAACTGGGCATAATTAGGATCATTTGTCACTACCTTTGTATCATAATTAAAGGTAGATTCATTGAGTATTTGTAGGGTATCAGCAAGTTTCAATTTAGCGATTACCTCATCATAAGTAATCGGCTGGGTAAATTTTTCATCCGCATAAAATATTTGATTTTGAGGATTGGCTGCGAGTAGTTGCATAAAAACCTCGACTAGTGGCATTTCAGCATTGGCAAAGTGTGCGTTTTGCTTTTCTCTAATATCAATTTCTCGCCACAATCTTTTTACCCAAGCTACATCGGCTTCTCGTATATTATTGTAATTAAGTGGCACTGCCTCAATGCCTGTATAGCGGCGATAGGCACCATCATATACATTCACAATGGATCTAGCTTCATTGCCTACCGTATGATTGCTCTCCGTGTTTTTTTCTAGCTTATCAAAAACAGTGGCATATCGGGTAGATTTAACATCCCCTGGCTCAAATATATATGAATTAATTTCAAACTGATTGTATCCTTGTATCATTAGATCCACATTGGGATCGTCATACATATACACATAAGAATTGGATTCCTGCCCTATAAGGTGCTTAATTCCGCCTAGTAATATTCCTAGTAATGCCAATACAATACTTTTCCTCATAATTATTATCTACTATTTTAATTAACCTAAAAAAACTGAAAGTAGGATTTATGGCATAGGCGCGGCGAAATGATTTTAGCTTAGGATCGCTATTAGGTGATTTGGTTTAACGGTACAACGCTAGAATGGCGCATAATATTATGTAACGGAGTAAGAGATTAGTCTATTTTATAATGAAAAATGTCTAATCTTGTGTATCCAGTTGAAACGGAAGGCCTAATAGACTTCCCTATAATACTCTTTGTAGGATTATAGGCAATAGCCGATATATGCTGTAACTTGCTTGGTCGAAATTATTGATAGGGTAAATTTCGAAATCGCAGTTCGATAATTGATACTGATGAATAGCATTTGGATCGAATTTATTGTTATTACATAAATAATATCGCAAGTCTGTAATAATAGTATTGATTGCCATTAGATTCCTTTAGGAGGAGACCATTAGATTCGAGTTGTGTTAAGTGGTATTAAATGCATATTAGCGAGCACCTATTATCGATGTATAACTCATGAATTTTAATCCTAAACAAAATACAAAGTCTTACTACCATTCGCGCTCTGAATCCATTAAAGGGGATTTATATATTTTTCTTGTCTCTATTTTTTGCCATTCTCTTGCAATTATCAATTGGGCTATAATTTTTTCAGGGGGTTCCGCCGAACTCGCTAAGGCGAGATTGAGCTTATCCTCGGGTACATCTAATTTCACCAATATGTATAATAGTCTTTCAAAATGATAATTCAAATAATAAGCAACTACTTCTTCGAGTTTTTCAGTAAGATCCAATTCATTTTCAGTAATAAAATATTTAGGACTTATTTCCAAATCCTTGCATACCGCTTCTTCTAATAATTTGTTTTTATTCCCCAAAATAAGGATGCTATTTTCAGTTACAAATATAGGCAAATATTTTTATATTTAAAAGGGTTGCCATCATGATAATACAAATCCTTGTTCCAAAATATAAACCAAAATGTAGGATTGTAAGTTATTTTAGTTTATTTCGAATTTCGCGATAGGGATGCGGAATGGTTTAGTCTTGTGCGCTGACTCCCTAACCGTATGCGATTGATAAAGGAGATGTGTCCTTGTAAATTGTTTATGTGTGGATAGTAGTAGGAGGGAGGCGGCGGACAAGACCGAAACGCAGTGTAGCCTGGAGCAGCCCGGGCCGTAGGCATCGCCATAAAATTGGATTGTTCAATAGTATTTCATTCCTATTTCATAAGTTCAAAGAAAAAGTTTGAGTTAGTGATCAGACCCGCTATTAATTAAGCTAATAATTGCACTACTAGACTAAAACAAATTAATTTTTTGAAATATAATTTCATGCCTAATCTTGAGCTAAAAATTCAATAGCTAACGATTTGTCATTCCATTGCATATAATATTATTTTGTAATTTAAAAACTATTTTGTATCTTAGCGCATCCCAATTTGTTTAAATCATTATTGAATTCTAAAAACGAAAGGAATGTCATTTATCAATTATAAAACCCCCATAAATATTTCTTTTATTCTTATTATCGGTTTTATATTGAGCTGTAAGACAAACTATTACAATGTAAAAAGGATTTCTATTACGAAGTATGCAATGGATACGAGTAATCGTGTGGCCGATCTGGAGTTATTGAATCTTATTATGCCCTATCATGATGAATTAGATACCGAGATGGGAAAAATACTCTCCTACAACGATACACTTATGGAGAAATCATTTCCGGAGGGCAGTTTAGGAAATTTTTATTGTGATGTAATGATAGAAAAGGCAGCTCAATATTGCAATACCACCGCCGATCTAGCGATTGTAAATGGTGGTGGCTTAAGAGTGCCTTATATCAATCGAGGTCCTGTAACTAAAGGTAAGGTATTTGAGCTTGCACCATTCGAAAACGAATTGGTTGTATTAGACATCAAGGGCAAGCTCTTACAGCAACTTATAGAACAAGGTGTTGCCAAGGGCGGATGGCCAGTTTCACATGGAACGCTCATACATATCGACACGATACAACATATTACTAAATCTTGGATTAATGGGCTTCCATTGGACAGCTCGAAACAATATAAGGTAGTGACAAATGATTATTTGGCTAACGGCGGCGATCTATGTGATTTTCTTCGCGAAGAAAAAAGAATAAATTCTGGAAAAATAATCAGGGATTTATT
>CAYZQX010000425.1:0-3684 GCA_964480615.1 uncultured Chitinophagales bacterium
GAACCGCCGACCTCAGGGTTATGAATCCTGTGCTCTAACCACCTGAGCTACCACGCCTTTTTTCAAAAGTGGCGCAAAGATAATACAATTTTTATTTTATCCAAATTTATAAGTCTGGTTTATTTTTATTCCTTTCTCGGTTATTCTTAAGTCGGCAGCTTGGGTAAGGGGATCATGCTCAAAGAAAATTTGGGCATCCTGATCTAAGACCTCATTAAGAAATTTTGCCTTTTCCTCCATTGTTATGAGTGGATGTAGATCATAGCCCATCACATAAGGCATACCGAGATGCCAAGAAGAAGGCAATAAATCGGCCATATAATATATCTTTCGATGGCCTGTATCGATAATCGGTATCATCATAGCTTTGGTATGACCGTAAACGAATTTTACCTGTATTTCAGGTGTTATAAAGTCCCCATTATTAGCGAATTCTAGCATCTTCCAAGATAGCAATGGTTGAAAATTTTCCTTTAAGAAAGATGCTTTTTCCCTTGGGTTTGGTTTCAGTGCTTCATTCCAATGTTCTTCACAACTCCAATACTTTGCGTTAGGGAAGGCAGGTACTAATTCTTTTTTTTCATCATATATTGTAGCGTATCCGCAATGATCAAAATGGAGATGTGTGAGGATTACATCAGTAATATCTTCTTGCTTATAGCCCTTTTCAGCCAGTGATGTGAACAATGTTGCTTCTCCACTAGGTTCATAGTAACTAAAAAATTTCTCCGACTGTTTATTTCCCATTCCTGTATCGATCAATACCTTGCGCGTTCCAGTATCGACCAGCATGCATCGCATAGCCCAAGTACATAAATTATTGTCATCAGCAGGATTGAGTTTATTCCATATCACCTTAGGTACAACGCCAAACATTGCCCCGCCATCCAATTTAAAATATCCCGTATCAATGCTATGTATTTTTACCATAAATATTTCGTTTTTTTGCAATTATTAAATGAAAGAAAGATTCATTAGGTGTACAATTGTACATCCTGTATCAAATTTATTTCACTGCTCAAAATTAAGTCATTTGAGCTAATTCTTACAGAATAAGTATTAAGGGGTATGCGCTTATTATAATAGTTAGGGTTGTATTTCAGGGACTCCTACTTTACTTCGATTGGCATACCAATAATTGTAATCAATATTATTGACAATATTATTGAGATCTGCATCCCAGGTTGTGTAAGCACTTACAGCAGCATTATTGGAAATCCATGCATTGTAATCGAGGTTATTTATGACCCCATTACTATCAAAATCGCCACTAAATAAAGTATAAGCATTGGTTTTAAACTTCAGCTGTTCGATACCATAAGCCGCGGATTCTAATTGCGTAATATCTATTTCATTAGTAAATCCGGGCACAAAATTTTCCGTTGCTATGACTGCTAAATGACTGCGGTGGAAGATGGCTACCTTATAAGAATTACCTACCACTAAATTACTGAATGATACACCAATTGTTCCATCTACATCCATTATCCTACCATCATTATTGAGTAGGCATGCGCGCTGATCTACCACTGTGTTGATATTATTCGCATCTCTGATTTCAATGTAAAGCCAGTCAGTCACCGTGCTAGGGAAATTTTGCACATATTCACTACCCAAATAGTAGTGCGGATAATCAAAATAGGGGGGAATAATTGTAATACTTTGGTTTTGTACTAATGAGGTGTTCATGGTATTTGTTGTAGGGTTATAAGCTCCTTCTAAGAATAGTTTAAGGCGAAGGATACTACCACATTGACTATTGCATACAGTGCCACAGTCTATACCCTCTTCGTTGCCATTTTGAATTTCATCATAGCAGGTTTCACAAGATCCATCGGAGATGGTAGCACCTATGTCATAATTATGCGCTTCGGGATCAGTACATCCATAGCAATCGTAATCACAGAGATCGGGAATAGTTGCTAAGGCATTGTAATTACAAGCGCTTATATCCATACATCCATAACAAGTATAACTACATGTTCCATTATCAATCGTTGCCAATGAATTGTAATTACATGCAACAGGATCCATACAGCCAGCTGTGTTACAAGCACTGCATGAACCACCGCAGTCGATACCTGTTTCATTGCCATTCATTATGCCATCACCACATAAATTATCTTGATGGCCACATATCTGCACATTATCAATGGCCAATCCCCAAGCCCATGCTCCTTCATCATCATAACAAAAGCGCAATACAAATGTCGAATAATTGTGGGTACTGATGTCCATTTCGATATGCCCATTTTCTGAATTACTATTGGTATATATAGATTGCCAGGTGCTCCCATTCCACACTTCGGTAGTAAATACACCTAGGGTTCCAATAGGTTCATTTTGAAAGTCAAAATTCAAGGTAAGATCACTATAATCAGACAAGTCCATTGTAGGTGTATGAATACACCCTTTAGCAATAGGTCCTGGGTTACTGCTACTTGTTCCTAAATCATCATCATCCATCACTGCTATACAATCGCTAAATCCAACTGCAGGTCCTGATCCCGCTCCAGAAAATCCGAATGGATATTCTCCTGTACAGCTAAATGAGAATGGCGTATTTGAGAATGCTGTATTATTGCTAGTATTTTGAATATCTTTACATGTGCCGATATTATTGTAACCTACAGCATTAATGGAAGTTGTCCATCCACCTGGCAAGGCACAATTATCAAAGCCCTCATTCAATGCAAAGAGCGTGCTGCATACACAATCTGCTACTGGGGCATCATAAATATAAGAATCAGAACAGCCCAAACTGCTGATATTATAAGAAACTTCAATACCCGATTGACCATTGTTAGGTAAATTTGATAAGGTTATCGTAAGAGGAGAATTCCCCCAAGCTTGTGGGTATGATTGACCATTTACAACCAGATTAAAACTGCCCGTTAATCCAGCAGTATTCATAATAACTTGCAAATCATAATTAGCAGCTAAGGGATCACAATTTATTGGGGTTACAGATATAAACTGTGGGCAAGGATTAGGACAATTGCCAAGGCAATACCTTGTTGGAATGAAGGCATTAATCGTAGATTGTGAAGCTGTACTCCAAGCATTTGCATTAATATTTACTGCAGGTGTCATTATGAAACTCGAATTTGCTGCATCGTGTTCAGCATTAAAATTATGACCTATTTCGTGTGCGACCGTAACTCTAAGTGCTTGTAGGTTAGTGGAAAAATCCGAAATACAATTGTACCGACCTGAAGTGCATAACCCTCCGACAAAAGCTATTCCCACCACAAAGTCATCAAAAGTCCTATTTGTATATAAAGTGCCTAGATCATGCGTTATAGAGAAGCCTGTAGGAGCCCAACTAGCAAAATCATCAATAAGTAAAGTCGCATCAGTAGATGAAATCCAAGGATCGCCATTAGGAGTATCCACAACAAATATTTCCACGATCTCGAATGTAATTTCATCAGCGAATTCATCATCATAATTAACGGACATTAAATTTGTAATATTAGTGACATAGTTTATCACAGCTTGCGCGGAATTATAATAATCATACATAGAATAATCAGCCGCAATAGCGTATTCCACTACTAAACAATTACCTACTTGCTTGTAAAAATCCGAAATAGTTTTCTGCCGTTTATCATTGCCTTTTTCAACTTCAATGGCAAGACATTTTCTGTTACTTTCCTTTACATCCTGGGCTTCATAGATGAC
>CAYZQX010000426.1:0-3664 GCA_964480615.1 uncultured Chitinophagales bacterium
TAATATTGGTTAGAACCCATTACAATAAAAGATTTCAGAGTTGTTTAGCAAGCCCTACATAGTTTGCGATTGTGCAATACAACTTGACTTTTTAGTCTTTAATAATACAAGATAAGTTATCAAATTAGATCCAGCCAATTAATTTTTAACCCATAAGCTCCCTTTGGCACCCTGAATTAGGGAATGATAATCTGACCCAATTCGTTGAATAGTGGCTTGATAATCATCCATCTCGCTATAGATAATAATTCCATCGTATTGCCTAATATTTTCTAAGGGCTTATATCGCCAACTCATTGTATCTCCTGAAACTATATTTATATCCTTGCCTTGTTCTCTAAAGTAATACTCCAAGAAGACATCATAATAGGCGTAATAAGAATATACATTTTCACTCTTGGTTTCGATCAATTGGTTAGAAATTTCCTTTGCCACCTTTTCTTGATCTTCGTTCCATCTAATATAGGGATTATAATAGGAATGGTAGGCAAGCCATAAAGTTACTATAGTATAAAATAGGAGTAATATAGGTCGCTTTATCTTGGTATATTTATCATTTAGCCTATTATATATACTGCCAACTATAAGCCCAATACCCAGTGAGAAGTAAATTGCCAAATAGGACCATATACGCTCTGCATAATAATTTTTAAAACCATAGATTAATACAAGCGGGAATAATAAATTCAACCCGATTAATACAATCAAAAAGTTGGTTGGTGCTATAGCGCTCACTTTATTTCTATTTCGATATTGGACAATGCCGAATACAATGATCACAACTAAAAGGATCACATATACCATCCAGCCGTAATAAGGGATATTTGTTATGAAATGCCCAAACCATTCTGCTCTGCGTGGCAATACATCCCAAAACTTATCCTCACTACCACTGTATCCACCTTGTGCAAGCGTGCTCCCTAGTCCCAGGCCGAATATCATAGGGAGATACAATAAGAATACAACCAACCCTGTAACGGCCACACTTGTAATCATGTACCTCCACCTTTTAAAATTATTTTCATCCTTGCTACCTAACAAAACACAGTAAGTCAATAAAAGTATCGCATAAGGAAGTATAAAACTCGGAACACTATAGAAACCTAAAATCGATGAGAGTATAAATAAGATATAAGCATTAAGATCACTGGCATTTAATATAATTCTATATACATAATAGATTGCTAATACTAAAAAAAACAACATCAATATATAGCCACGACCATATAAACTAAAAGAAGTAAACACACCACCGAATACAAATACAAGCCAACTTAACCAAGCCCCTTCCTTGTATAATAACCTATGAAAAATAAAAAATGAACTAATAGCTAATAATAATCCTATAATATAGACAGGCAGTCGATAACTAGTCAATGTATCCAGCAGTGGGATACAATCAAATAAATTGCTTAAATGCAAAAATAATGGGTGGTTATTAGTCAATATAAATGCAATGTAAAACGGTTTAGAGGTAAATAAGTTATAAGTCCAAGCCTCATCGTACTGAATTACCCGTTGATGAATCATAAACCAACCTTTGGCAGCAATTATAACCATGGCTATCCACATGGCTATGCGTTCAGACTTGGAGAGCTTTTGGTACCAATATACCCTCGTATGATCCCAGCTATCTCTTATGTAATCGCACAATCCAAGGAGCAATTCGATACTCTTTTTCCTCTTGCACCATGCCATATACAAGACCATAAAACCCAGTGTCAATAGGATGGGATAGGCAATTAGCAAGAAGCTATATTGTGCCGTAGTAAAATACTTTTGGGTTACTAAGTTGTATAGTTCAGGCCTTTGCAATAAGGCTAAAACCTTAGAGACCAATCCCTCATAACCTATACCTATAAGCCACGCTGAACTAGCGATGGATGCTATGCAATACACAATTGCAAGTGACCATCCTACTATTACTGAATTTTTGTTATCCAAGGTATGCAAAAGTAATCAAGATCAAGCAATAAAAAGAAAAAGAAAATTTGAATAATGGGTGGGTTTAACTACTTATGACTTGTCTTATGTAAACCAAAACATTCCTATGAATCCCTTCCAATTCCCATATACAGCGCACAATCAATTCAAAACAGTAAAAAATAAATATACCAAAAGGCGTACATATCCTCCCCAGTCACAATACGCCTCCTACTGAACCGCCTTCAAAAAGAACTCACTAAAGGCAATTTTATAAAAAAAAGGATAGTTTTGAGCATTCATAGCTTATGTATCCTTCATTATATTATTTTTTCAAGGACCTATTTGGCCTCGACTTACCGTTTTTAGATATTGTTAAAACCTACGGTTTTTTTCTAGCACTTTCATTCTTTGTGGCGAGTATATGGCTATTCTATTACTTTAAAAAATTGGAGGATCAAGAGATCTTTTTACCTGAACATCAAACCCTAGAAACAGGAGGTCCTATTGATTTCAAAGAAGTATTGTACAATACGATCTTTGGGTTTCTTGTAGGTTACAAAATAGGCTTACTGGCCAATTCTTTTGAGCTTAATATGGATATGGCTGAAATTATATTTAGCCTCCAAGGAAGCCTAATTGGCGGGCTTATAGGGGCATTATTATTAGGTGGCTTAGCCTATTACGCGGCAGCTAAATCCGCATCCCCCGCCATCCAATCCATTGAAACTAAAATATATCCACATCACCGAATCACTGAAATGATCATGATCGCCGCTTTCTTTGGGGTCCTAGGGTCTAAGATTTTTGCGAGTGTGGAAGACTGGGACAATTTTGTCAAGGATCCTTTGGGTTCTTTATTATCCTTTCAGGGACTTACATTTTATGGTGGTTTTATCTTCGCTGCCATCGCTTTGATATTCTATTGCCGTAAACACAAAATGCCATTTCTGCATTTCTTGGATGCCACCGCTCCTGCATTGATTATTGCTTATGGTGTGGGCAGGTTAGGCTGCCATTTTTCAGGCGATGGAGACTGGGGTATCGTCAATAGCTTGCCTAAGCCGAGCTGGCTGCCACAGATCCTATGGGCTTACAACTATCCCAATAATGTCGCGATGGAAGGACAAGCCATTCCAGGCTGTGTAGGCATCTATTGCAAGGAGCTGGTACCACCTGTATTCCCTACCTCCATCTATGAATTTATAATGTGCGTATTGATATTTATAGGACTTTTTCTCATCAATAAAAAGTTGCGTATTCCCGGTCTGCTCTTTGGGATATATCTTATACTCAATGGTCTAGAACGCTATTTTATCGAAACCATTAGAGTTAATCCCGATTATACCGTAGGTGGCTCACAATATTCACAAGCACAGATTATTGCCATCCTACTTGTACTGCTAGGCATTGCATTGAGCACTTATCTACTCCTCACCAAGCCACTGTGGTCCACTGGCAAGCCCGCCGTCAAATAAGTCTTTACCCACATTAGTTACAGTCAAGCATATAATAAAGTTTGCAATTGATCTATATATGTATTCATAGTACAAGAGATAAGTGCGTATTGTTTTCTTGGGCGTTCCCCTTGTAAGCAAGCACTGAGCTAATGGTATATCCAGCACCTCAATACTTATCACAAGTAATCGCACATCTCCAAGCGTATTACTATGCTTGCCTACAAGGGTCGGGCTATTACAGGCTACGCTATCGCTTCGGTCTTATGTTCATACAGCCAAAG
>CAYZQX010000427.1:0-3581 GCA_964480615.1 uncultured Chitinophagales bacterium
ATCCTGGATCTAACCAAAATGGGGGCTATTTGGGATGGACGAATCGAGGTGATTTCGTTGGCGCATTTGAAGCGGCAGCTTATAACTTAGAGAAGGATCAGATGTCGGATATTGTGAAGTCAGAATATGGTTATCATCTTATAAAATTATTAGAGCGCAGGGGCAATAGGGTGAATACACAACACATACTCATAAAGCCTAAACTGTCGAGCGAGGATATTAAAAAAGAGGAAAAATACATCGACAGCTTGCGTATGGTAATCCTCGAAGGAAAGATGGACTTTAAGTCGGTAGTTGAAAAGTTTAGCGATAATGAGGCTGAAAGAAAGAGTGGAGGTATCATGCTCAATCCATATACAGGCAATAGTATATACGAGACCACACAGCTAGAACCCGATGTGTATTTTGCCATCGACAAGCTATCCCCAGGCGATGTGTCAAAACCTGTCTTACTTACCGATCAAGGCGGACAGCGCACCTTAAATATTTTTCAGGTAATATCTAAAACCAAGCCACACGTTGCTAATATCGAAGAGGATTACAACAAACTATCAGAAGCGGCATTGAGCATTAGAAAACAAGAACTGCTAGAAAAATGGATTGATACTAAAATCAAGAAAACATATATCCGCGCAGATGAAGATTTTAAAACCAAATGCCCAAGTTTAATAAAGTGGGCTAATGGGGGCTTGGCGGATCTCAAGGTGGACTAGCACACCACAATAGTTAAAATTAATTTATTTGGCATCAATCATGTGATATTTTAGTGACCTTTGCGTCTATTTGGGTGGTAATAGTGTTATTTTGCGAAGCCATTCTAAGTCATTAAAGCAGCAATGACCCATAGGTCATCATAGCAAGAAGAATAAGTTTGAAAACAAAAATTATATAAAATAATTAATAAATAAGAAATAAATGTCAGGATTTAAAAACGAAGTAGAAGCTGTTGATGCCTTAGCGCAAAGTTTCAAATCAATGACCAGCGAGATAGGTAAAGTAATCGTAGGGCAAGATGAGGTAGTTAAGCGTGTATTGATCTCTATTTTTTGCGATGGTCATAGCTTATTAGTAGGCGTGCCAGGTTTAGCAAAAACATTATTGGTACAAACGATAGCTAATGTGCTAGATCTTAGCTACAAGCGCATACAATTCACCCCCGATCTTATGCCATCGGATATCACAGGCTCTGAGATTCTGGATGAAAGCCGCAAGTTTCGATTTAACCATGGTCCTATATTCGCTAACATTATCTTAGCCGATGAGATCAATCGTACGCCCCCTAAGACACAAGCAGCATTACTCGAAGCTATGCAAGAGCGTTCAGTGACCGCCGCAGGTGAAGTGCATAAGCTAGACCTACCATTCTTCGTACTGGCAACACAAAATCCCATTGAACAAGAAGGTACCTATCCGCTTCCCGAAGCACAGCTCGACCGTTTTATGTTTAACATCAAGCTCGATTACCCCAGTTTCAATGAAGAACTCGATGTGGTGAAAAATACAACCTCGAATAAGAAAGTGGAACTGCGCAAGATCATGACTGGTGCGCAGATCCGCGAATTCCAGCAGCTTGTGCGCCGCATCCCCATCACTGATAATGTGTTGGAATATGCAGTGAAACTAGCTTCAAAAACTAGGCCTGGGACGGCACTAGCTACCACGGAAGTAAATAACTATTTGTCTTGGGGAGCAGGTCCACGTGCCTCTCAATTCTTAGTATTGGGTGCTAAATGTCACGCTGCAATCAATGGAAAGTATTCTCCTGATATTGCGGATGTGCAAGCAATTGCCGAATCCATCCTGCGCCATCGCATAGTGAAAAACTATAAGGCAGAAGCAGAGGGAATCAGCCTAGAACAAATAATCAAAAATCTGTTGTAAAAAACAGTTGTATTAAAAACCCAAAAGCCCCTACGAATTCGAGGGGCTTTTTTTTGTCCATTATTCTATTGCTGATTGCTATATTCAAGTACTATGGCCTGTCATTTTTTGCTATTTTTGCAACACCTACTAATAGGTTAATGGATGGCTAAAACAATGATCGAAGATCACACATTTATAAAGGAAGATTTTACATCAGGACCTTTAGAAAAAGGCCTTTACGAAAACTGTAAATTTATTAGTTGTAATTTTTCCCAAGCTGATATAACGGCTACTCGCTTCATTGATTGCAATTTCATAGAATGTAATATGAGCAATGCGCTAATTGAAGAGTCGAGCTTTAGAGATGTTATATTCAATAACTGCAAGATGCTCGGCTTGTTTTTTGACACTTGTAACGCCAATGGATTACAGGTAGTTTTTGAAAAATGCAATTTAGACTATTCTAGTTTTAATAATGCCAAGATCAAGCATATAAAATTTCGGAATTGCGAATTAAAGGAAGTTGATTTTATACAAGCGGATCTCGAGGGCGCACAGTTCGATAACTGTAACCTCTTGTATGCTAAGTTCAGTAATACGGTGCTGGAGAAGGCCGATTTTAGCACAGCATACAATTATGCATTTGACCCTGAAAATAACTATATCGCCAAGGGCAAATATGCCTCACCCGCCGTCTTGGGACTACTGCAAAAATATAAAATTATTATTGAATAAGTTGAGACTTAGCGATATGAATAACAGCTTATGAATCCCTTTAATTTATTGAATTGTATGTACTTGCCCTAAGTATGAAATTACAATGATCGCGGTGATTCAACCATTGTATTCAATCACCTAATAATCGTCAAATTACTCAACGGCATATACCTTAGCACCTTAATACAACATCCTAATTTTAGGCCATTACTAAGTGATTGCTCTGTATTTACGAAGCTTAAGAAAAGCGCATTAGTCTAGCATCATAACGAATAGCATATTTGGTTAATTGATTATTTGGGGCCACCCTACGGGCCGAGCTATCCGCTATACTCCTCGCTCGTTCCTCGCTGCGGGGTGCCGCTCCTATCTCTTGTCCATTTTGACTAGTTGATATACCTAGCGTTTGTGTATCTAAAGCATTTGTATCTAATAAATGAAATTCCAGCTAGCTTGTATTCTATCACATTATAACTAAATGCGCTTTATTCGACTTTTAGAAACTGGATGATGAACTAATATTTACAAGACACGATATAATGGACACTAGACACTGGATAATAGACTCTTGACTAAGTGCAGTTGCTGCAACTAGCTTCAGTGTCGTAAATCGGGAATCGTAAATCTTGAATCGTGGAAAAGCGATAGGGATGCGGAATGGTTTAGTCTTATTCACTGACTCCCATCATTGATGTCTTTGGCAAACTGTGCCGTTTTAAACTGTAGTTTATCCATAATAAAGTATAAAAGGAGTCAGTGAATAAGACCGAAACGCAGTGTAGCCTGTAGCAGCCCGGGCCTTTAGGCATCGCCACAATCGCATAGCTTAGAATTGTTGACTAGGCCCTATAAGCGAAAAGTTGGAGGTCATAAACATTCACATTTTTAAAACACCGAAAGTATGGTCTTTATTGTAAAACTACAATGCCCCGAATAGGGTGATCCTCAATGTCGTTAAGTTAAGGCGTAACTGCTTGATTTACAGATCGCTTTGACCAGGT
>CAYZQX010000428.1:0-3579 GCA_964480615.1 uncultured Chitinophagales bacterium
TAAATTAATAGTTTTTTTCAAAACCCTAGCACAGGAAAATATTATTTAGCCCTTAAAAGAGCAATAAATAAAAGACGATAAATTTTTATTTATAATGCAAGGTTTATTATTGAATCGCAGCAAATTCAGTGCATAACCATTGCACATACAATCTCTAAAATTCCTTTAAAGTATTAGAATTAGGAGTTATTGAACAAGCCCTAAATACATAGAAATATAAAATTAATGTCTCAGACCAATTTAGCTTTTGGGTCATTGTAATTCAACTCCATATTTATTGTGGTTCGCATTAACCCTACCTTGTATGAAAACCCAAGTAAAAAATAAAAGCAAAATTGGTTCAATGCTTGTGAAGAATCGCTCTTCAATATTTGGAAACAACAATAATCTTATAAGCATATAACTAAAATATATAATAAAAATTTCGCGCATCGCTTTAGTAAAGTAAGGATAACATAGATACCCTAAAAAAGCTAGAATAGGATAATATGAAACCAATATGGTATTAACCATGCCTCTTGCTACAAACAAATAATAGTTGATATCAATATGTTTTATAAAACTAAAAATCCATGTCGGTGAATTGCCTGAAAAGAAACTCACTACAATATAAATGGAAACACCTAATAATACAGAAGCAAAAAAGCTAAAAAATATCTTAGACTTATTCATAGCAACCCTTTGTTCTGAAACTAAATGATAAAATGCGATAGACATGGCTAGTAATAGATTGTCAACTCTCGACAGAACAGACAATACTAGTAAAGTACATATATACCACCAAGACTTTTTGAAGTAAATTGCCCACAGTACACCTATTACAAATAAAGTGGATATTCCATCAGGCGTACTAAATCGGACTAATTTTATTAAGGGGTAAAAGAGTGATATAAACACAATATATATCCAATGCCAGCCATATATGGTTTGCTTAGCCCAATGGAACAAAAGCATAATAATGAGTATAAATGCGATTACATTAGGAATTATCGTAGATTGATTAAGACTGAAACCCGATTTGTAGGCTATATATACAAGCCAATTATAAGCAGGTTTTATCCTATAACCCATAAGCAATTTTTCAAAATGAGCAGGGTCATTATACCATCTTGAAGTTTCTGGCCCTGTAGTGAGAATCTTAAATTTATTATCACCAAGCTCCTTATAAAGTAATTCATAGGTTCTAGTATGTACTACTGATGGTTCTTCTCCATCTAATTCCAATGCTAAGGCCATATAGGGTATCATATCATTATTGTACTCCATTTTGCTCACCTGATAGTAAGACCATATGGGTAGTAATAGGATAAGAAATGCTTTAATAAGTTGTCTTGACTTCATAACTAGAATTTAATTTAGGTATTTATCATTTGGATTATTAAATAGTAAGTCGTGTATTTTTCTAGGTCTCAAAAAATAAAAATTAATAGAGAACATTCTCTATTAATTACAGTGTTGCGCTTTATAGGAAAAATCAATCTTGCGTGCATTGATTTAAGCAAGATCCTATTAGATACTTATCGCATGAAGGTATAGAACAATTAATGTGATAGGTTTTTTAAGATTTTATTTGAATATTTATGAGTGCCATCACTCAGTTCTAAGATATACATCCCATTAGCCCATTGATAAGTGGAAATATTCAACATGTTATGAGTGATATTCCCTTGGGCTATAACCGCACCAGATAGGTTTAGAATTTTATATGTCTTAACATCATTAAGGTCCTCTAATTTTAGATTGTCAGTAACTGATATGCTCTTAATTGATTGTGATAAAGAGAGATTTTGTATTCCAGTTCCCAGGCCTGTTATTAATCCAGTACTATACATTAATTGAGAACTGGCAGCATCCTCATATACAACATAAATAACATCATTGACAATCGCAATTTCAGGATTATCTTGTGCCCCTATTGAATTGGAAAGATTAATCGTGAGCGATGTGTTTTGTGAAAGCTCCTCATCAAAAATAGATACAAATACATCGAGGCCATTGCTGGTTTGATTTTGCCATGTAACAGCACCAACCTGCCCATTAGTAGCTATGTGCGGGTGATTTTGAAGAAAGGTGTTAGGAGCTCCCTCAAGAGATATCTGCCCTACAACATCAGAATTTTCGAGGTCTATCTTGCTTAAGTACACTTGTGGACTACCCTCCCCTTCACTCATAAAACAAGCCCACATATTATTATTCCATATAGCACCATCAGGACCTGAGGTGGGACAGGAGTTAATTATCCAATCAGTATTGTCTATATCGGTCCCCTCAATGAAAGATTGTCCCCCATCCTCAGACTTACTCTGCCATATATCGCGTTGATTGTTATCATTATTGCGATAGAGTAAATACACATCATCCTCATTAGTAACAATACTTGCTTTGCAACATTCACACACTTTAGAACCTCCACCAGTATCATTAGCTATGACTGGTGATTCAAAGGATAAGCCCCCATCAAGCGATCTTACAACTTCATATCGTGCATCCGTAAAGCTCGCATTGCTACTTATAAAACTTACTATTGGATTGCCATTCTTATCAGTATTAACATTTGCCTGAATCGTTCTACGAGTAGGATCATCATATAACTGTACAGGTGATCCAAAGCTCGATCCTGCATTAGTTGATCGCATAATAAACATGCCATCTTGAGGAGCGGAAGTTGTTTCAAAACATACATAAATGGAGTCTCCAATTGCAGCAAGTGTAGGACCTTCCACGCTGTGGATAAAGGGGCTATAACTGCCCGTATTTAAAGCAATAGGATCTGAGAAAGCAGCGCCATTCCACTTTGAAAAATAGATTGTATGAGTACCTGATTTTCCCCATATTATTACAGGCTTGCCATCCCCTCCTACAGCAATCTTAGGGCCCACATTCCCATGGAAAGGTGATGCTACAGGTTGTGGAAAGGTCCAAAATACATTGACCTGTCCGCTTAATTCAGTAAAATGAGCAACTAATAAAATAATTGAATAGAAGAGTATGCATAGTTTTTTCATAATACAAATATAGTATTTTTGATAGTAATAATACCGACAACGTATTTTGATGTGTATGTTAATTTGTTCTGTACACCTATTATACGCACATTATCAACTTATCAAAATGCTAGTCTTAATTCCTAAAATGATATACTAATATGAAAATACTCAATACCTCATCTGCCTATTGAAGAAACAGTATAATCTATTATCTTTGATAAAGCTCAATAATATAGAAAAGTAAATAAGTGTAAACTAACTTACAACCTTCAATCAATAAGTAGAGCACCAGGCAATTGACAATAGACTTTAAATGGTTACTGCCACAAATATCATAATCGTAAATCAATTAATAGACTTATTGCAGTTGCTTCAACTAGCTTCAGTGTCGTAAATCGAAAATCGGGAATCGTGAATCGCGCAGCCAGCGATAGGGATAGTAGGGGTTTGTACTGGGGAGGCGGGCTTTCAACAGCTTGAATTAAAACAAAGCCGAAAGCCCGCCTCCCCAGTACCGGAGCGATAGCGAAGCCCCGAATAGGTACTATCAAGAAATGCAAATTTTTTTACATAAATTTGCACTCTGGTAAGG
>CAYZQX010000429.1:0-3553 GCA_964480615.1 uncultured Chitinophagales bacterium
TTTTTTTTCTAGGTGGTCCAGTAGTCAGCCCTAGTACTTCATGCGTACAGTTTATAATAGAAAAGATTTATGGCCTTACAAGTAGCAATATTGTAAAACCATCTGCTAGAAAGATCAGTGAGAATATATTTGATATTACTAATTTCTTAGTGGATGTGGTTAAGTTTACTGACTTAGGATCAGAGTTTAATGCCAGTGCTGTCTTAATTGATGATGCTGCAGCATTAAATGGTGCGCAGGAACGCAACACCACTTATGCATTATTAAAAAATGTGCGAGGTCTTGATCTTATGCCCTTACCGGTACCATTTAGATACTATTCCTTAGACCCTGTATTTGCGATGCACCAAACGGAGTTAGTCAATGAACGTGACAACCGATTACTTGAAGCAATAGGTAGGATTAATGGGGTGGAAAAAATTATTTTTACTGAGCCTGAACATTTATTGCATTTCAAAAGTCTTTTTGACAAAATCAATGCTCCTTATGAAGCGATTCATATCTTAGATGTGTTGGCTGCATAATCCTTGAGGATATGTATTAGCTTTTCAGCATTTAATACATTGTTAAATTGTTGATTGAGTATTAGATTTCTCTTTTCTAAATCGCTCAATGTTATAGGCATATCGCTGAGTTCATGTATTTTTTGGATCCAATCTTTTTTATCGTTGGCCATAGTACAAAGTTTTTCGACACCTGTACCATCGGCCATTTTATTGTTGGTGATACAATGGCGTCCATTATATAATGCGTTGATTAATTTTAATTTGATCCCTGATTGTTGAGTGGCAGGCAAGAGGTTAATTTGTGCTTCAGCAATTAAGTTGTTCATCATAACTTCATCAGGATTTGCGATTAACTGTACACCTTTGCGCTTGCATTTGAACTGCAACCATTTGCTTGGATTTTTGCCTGCAATAATGAGCGGTAGTTTTGTTTTTTTTGATATTAATCCGAGTACAAAATAAGCGGCTTTTTCATTTTCAGCTACTGATAGATTGCCGTGGTAGAGCAGGAACTCACCTTTGCCTCTGCGTATGTTCATTTGCTCATTAGCATGGAAACAAGGTAAGTATGTGCAATGTGACATTTTAGACCTGTAGTACACATGATCTGCGGGTGTGATACACAATAGGAGATCTGCTAAGGCAAGTTGTTCATCATAATTTTTCAACTTCTCTGATTCCGTTTTGTAATAATAATATTTTACAGGCGACCAAGTGTTTTTTGATAAGCCGAGATAATATTGCCATTCAATATTGTGTAAGCGAACGATTTTAAAGCGATTAGCCAGCTGTGGATGGTTGATAAAATAAGTGCTGTGCACACCTTCAAAGAGTATAGGATATTCGGGATATAATAAATTCTTAAGTAGTTCTTTGTTAGCCCTTGAAAAGACAATATGTGGCAGGTTATCTAATAAATTAGAAGCAGTATGCGAACGATCGTAGTAAAAAATTTTTTCACAAAAAGGTTCTAGTTCAGGAGATGGCTTGCGTCCATATACAAAACTGTGAAGGATAATCTTAACACCTTGCCGATACAAAGCCTTAATCTTATAAAAAACCTCGATGGCACCACCATAATCTGGCGGATATGGGTTGTCAAATGAAATAATATGTAAAAAAACACTCAATTAATTAGGAATTATCTAAAAATGTTTATATCTTTGCTAATGAATTTGGGAATCAATTCGCCTGCTAATTAATATTATTTTTATCTATCAAACAAATTTTGATATGGAAATTGTGAATAAAAACATCAAGTACCTACGCAAACTCAAGAATATGACGCAAGAAGAGTTTGCTAAAGCTATTTTTATCAAGAGATCTTCCCTAGGAGCTTATGAAGAGGGTAGGGCTAAGCCTAACCAAGACTCTTTGATGGTACTGGGTAAAATGTTTAACCTTACTTTAGAACAACTTTATACCGTTGATCTAGGAGAGGTGGCCAATGAAAAATTGCGCAATGCCAACAACCAAAACTCAAAAGATCCCTATTTGAGTGGTGAAAAACTAAGGGTATTATCAGTGGCAGTGGATCGGCAAGAAAGAGAGCAAATTGTTTTGGTGCCAGTAAGGGCAAGAGCAGGATATGCTCTGGGATATGCTGACTCTGAATATATGGCTGATCTCCCAAGTTTTTATCTCCCTATGTTGCCACAAGGTGCTTATCGCGCCTTTGAAATAGAAGGAGACTCTATGCTGCCACTAAAACCAGGTTCATTTGTAATAGGTGAATACGTAGAGAATTTTTACAATATCCGCAATGGTGATACTTATATTATTGTTTCAAAAGAGGATGGGGTAGTATATAAAAGGATTAATAATCACATTAACCAAGATGGAACACTCACCTTATTAAGCGATAATCTTATATATCCAGCCTATACCATGCACGCTTCCAATATCCTTGAGGTATGGAAAGCCAAAGCATTTATAAGCACCAATTTACCCGATGCCAACTTATCATTAGACAAAGTAGGTTCAATCGTAATGGAGCTCCAAAAAGAAGTACACCGCTTAAAAAATGAACTGGATACCAGAAAAAGACCAGTAATGTAATGTCAATTGATAGATAGTTCAATGGATTCATCAAAACGAGCTAGCAGTGTAGCTGCTAACAGCTCCAGTCTTTTCCAGGATTAGTCATATTTGGCTCGATTGCATAATCAGAGTGAGAATTTTATTATTGATAAAGTTGATAGTTAAAAAGAATGGAGCATAGCATTGTCCACTATTTTATAAAATGCAGGTAAGGGGTTAATTAATTACAAATAAAAAAATTTCTTTCATTGTATTTGCCTAAGCTAATGGGATAATTGCTGTGCTCCTTAATATATGACAGCTCATTACATCAAAGTTAATTGATTATGCGGATGACTTTCAGGTTCAGGTTGCTAGCGAATTTTTAATTCTTCAAGGTAGAAAGAATTGGAGCTATGCTAGATTGTTTATAGAGCATTTGTTTATTACTGGATATAAGCAAGAGTATGCGCTTGCGCTTGATCATTTGTTATACTCCCCTCCTACAATTGGTGCGTAAATTGCTTGTGGTTTTGATCATTTTTATGGTAGCAACAAATAGCTGTACAATCGCTTGATTGCTTGCAATAGTATAAATTACATCGTTAGCAAGAACCATCCTAATGTCATGGTTAAGGCCGATCTCAATCTCAAATACAGCATTACAATCTTAAAACGAATAAAATCGGGTCAATTTGTTGAAGGAAATTCTAATGGTCAACTTGCAATTAGTGTCTTTATTATTCGACTTTATTAATTCATTGAGCAAGCTGTTATACTATCATTCGCGAGTTTATGCAGTTTACAGTAGATTAGCATTAATTAGGGCTTACTAAATAACTCTGAATTCTTTTGTTGTAAGAGGTTCTAGCCATTATAAGTGCACAGGATATTCACACAATTTTATGGGTTTCATTAAAATAGCTTGCATCATATATATGCAATGTGATGTCTTGAATAGTGCTCTTTCAAATTGTATTAGCGATAGGGATAGACGTGAGCAACCAAGCGATAGCGCAGGTTCTTGT
>CAYZQX010000430.1:0-3541 GCA_964480615.1 uncultured Chitinophagales bacterium
GCTCAATGCCATACTTTAGTAGAATGGAGCAAGCTCTATGTGGTATTAACTAACGGTGTTGTAGGGAGCGAGATAAGACTTATAGCATCTACACATTAACAACAAATAAAGTTACGAGCTATTAGTGATGATGTATAGCAGCTATACTATTTTAAGCTATGGATGTTTTTTATAATTCTCAAAATAGTTAGACAATATTTCATCAAAGAAACCATTGAGCAGGTACAATATTAAACCCATCAGAAATGCCCATCCAAAGCCATCTACGTGAAAGTCCACTAAAAACCAACTGACGATGGAGATCATAAAAGCATTGATAAAAATATAGAATATTCCCAATGTAAGGAAAGTAATGGGCAGGGTGAGAAAAATAAATAATGGTTTTAATAACTTATATACAAACCATAGGCATATTGCTGTTATTAAAGCAGATTGAAAATTGCTCACATAGACACCAGGGAGTAGCCAATCAGCGGCATAAACACTTAATCCATAAAATAGGAAAGAAAAGAGGTATTGCATGGCTCTCCAAAATTATTAATCGCCAAAATTAGAAATTTCTTTTATATTCTTAATCTTTGGCAATTATTTATTTTTCAATTACAAGAATAAAAAAGCCGATGGAAGCATATTAGCAATCACATCGGCTAGACTCAATTTATTACGAATTATTAGGCTATAAACTATTTCAGACAACCGATTTGACTCACAAATATTTTGGCATTTTCAGCAGTAATAGGGTGATCAAAATTGCCTTCGGCGGCAACTATCCTAAAGTCAGTGATGGTTTGATTTGTAAGTGTTTTGATTAGTTCATCGGTGAGTGAACAAGTGAAAGAGGCCGTATAGCGCGGCTCTACAGCATCTTTAACAGCTACCGCCTCATTGTCATAATGCAAGGTTATAAAATTCCCATCAGCAAAAAGCAGCATAAAATCACCACCTTGTGACAGAGTAAATGATTTAGGATCCGAATATTTGAACACTAAAGATCGATTGCCTTTTTTCAAATGCGCTTTATAGGAAAGGGAGTTACCTGTACCCATATTTTTCCACAATAATTTAGACTTAGTGAGCAGGGTTTTTTCTTTGGTAAACTTATCGAACTCATTGACTTCATAAGCACAATCTTGCGCCATCACAGTGGCCTGACCAAGCATAAAGAAAAACATTGCAAAAGCGAAAAGGCGAAATTTCATTTTAATCAGAGAATTTTTTTGTTAGACCTTATTCCTCTTAAAGGTTTAATTAATAACTAAAAAAAAGCTAAATTTGTATCATAATTTCCAAATATGAACAAATTTTACCTCAGTTTCCTCCAGTTTATTTTGTTTTGCAATATGGGCTATGCCCAGCAGGCAATCAACTTCACCATTACAGACATCAATGGTCAGGAGCAGGAATTGCAAGACTATTTAGATCAGGGATATACCGTCTTACTGGATTTTTTCTTTGTGGATTGTGGTCCTTGTAATACTTGGATGCCCGAGATCGTGGGTTTAGAAGAGTTCTATGCCGATGAGCCATTCATTGTGATAGGCTGTAGTGATCGAGATGACAATGCCTATATACAAGGATTTTTGGACCAGTACAATGGGAATGGGATAGCTGCAGGTACGCAAGGTGGAGGAGATGCTGTCATTGATTTGTATGCTGCCACTTATAATTTTACTGGTTTTCCTACCTATTCCATAATATGCCCTGATGGCAGTATTACTTGGGATGTATGGCCACTAACTGCTGGTGTGCCTACCTTACATTCAGCCATTGATGCATGCTTGGAAAACACTGTTCCCAATCCGCCAAATGCAACCTACACGACTGCAGTTAACTGCTTAGAAGTCGCATTCACTAATACATCGACCAATGCGGATCTCTATCTTTGGGATTTTGGTGACGACACTTCCAGCTCGGAAGAGCAGCCTACCCATACCTATCAGGAAAGTGGGGAATACACTGTAACGCTTACGGCTGTGGACAGTGAAACTTCGAATCAGAATACCTCTACTACGGTGATCAATGTGAGTAGCTGTACCACTGGTGTAGCCGATGAAATGTCCAATAATCTTATAAGGTATTTTAATCATAACTTACACATCACCACTGAACTTACAGGCCAACTATCCATTATGGATATTACAGGAAAAGTGGTTAGAAAAGCTCAAATAGATGGTCAAAATACCACAATAAATTGCAGCGAGCTTAGCAAGGGGATTTATATTGCGAAATTAGAATGTGGTACACATTCTAACATTATTAATTTTATGGTTTACTAGGACCTTGTACCTCCAATCGAACTATTAAAATCTATCTAAAAAATGCCGGAAAAAAAATTGTTTAATTTCTTCCCTTTGGATGATCAGGTGTTCAAAAAAACACTTATATGGGTATTTGCTTTGTGGATTGTCGGCCATGTGGCTTCTTACTTATACTACGGAGAAACTACGAGGACGGATTTGATAGGCAGTACAATAGCCGGGTTTATTTTAGCTTATTTTGTACATTTGATATTAATTTTCAATAATCAGGAAGAATAAATTTTAAAGAAAATAATTTTTTTTGGCAAAAAAGGCCTGTAAATTTTTAAATTACGGGATTAATTTTTATCTTGCGGTCGAATTTTTAAAAATTATTTAATAGTTAATACATGAAAAAACATTTTTTAGCATTTTGCTTATTAGTCCTCTCGAGCGCTAATGCATTTAGTCAAGTTGCACCAGAGCCGATGTACCCTAGTGGTGGTATGGACACCAATGGGTCAGCCCTATTTCCAGGCATGTCCTATTGTTCAGTTAATGTGAGTTATAGTGTACCAGCAGGCGCTAATACCACTACTGATGTCATTGCAATTTTTGAAAACTTTGATGGCAGTGGCCTACTTTTGGCTGAAAATGATAATTTTACCTTAAATCAGTCATTGGTTATCCCAGCTGGAAATGGTGGAAACCTTACACTTTTAGCAGTTAACAAGGCTAGCATTTACAATACTTTGGGATTGCTAGCGAACCCATTATTATGTGGCAATTTCGTACCAGATCCTAATCCTTTAACCACTAATAATGAAGCTTGCGAAGCTTTAGGTGTTTATTACAGCTCTATCACAGGCGCTGGAGATATTACAGTTGATGACTTATTGACAATTTTAGCTAGCTTAGGCGGTGCTGGTGTACCAGCTACTACTGCTGAACTTGTAGCTTTATTGAATGCAGTTGAAGCTGGTTCTAGCGGATTATTAGTATTGGATTTCAGTGACACCTCTTTGAATATTTATGTAAGCCAAATATTAAATGCTGGTGTTATGGCTTCAGCTTGTAATGATAATGGCACACCTGCTGATCCATCAGATGATACTTTTACATTCTCTACCTCAGCTAGTGTTCTTGCTCCTGCAAGTTTAGGCGCTGCTAGCTATAGCATTACAGGCGATTATGCTGCTACTTCATTAGCTTACAGTGTAAGCAATACAAGCACTCCTCAATTAATTAGTAATGGTGATCTTATGATCAATATTGTAGATAGCAATTCTCCTTGTTCTACTGCA
>CAYZQX010000431.1:0-3539 GCA_964480615.1 uncultured Chitinophagales bacterium
GTAAACCAATAAAATTGTGCGAATATCCATTGCACTAATAATAGCTAAAACCTATAACATTAAAAGATCTCAGAGTTATTTAGTAAGCCCTAAATAATTATTCAATACTATTGGCTGTGAAACGGTTCTAATACCAATAGATAAATTCCTAATATCTATCACAGGTCATTTTATAATAATAAGTAAGTGTTGCTTTAGTATTAGTAACCGAAGATTTTTATAAAACTAGTTGAACTAGAAAAAATTATTGTATTTTGGAGACAAACCAACACTTGTTAGACTATAATAGGTTATTTTTGTTCAGCTAATATTTTGCGATGTTGCGAAAAAATTGAATAGTAATACAAGGTAAGTATCGCCATTAACATAAATTTCTTATTTGTATTAATATACAAAAATTGCAGTGATGTGTATATCAAAAAGTTAAGGAATTGATTAATTAATAGGCATTGTAGTTTTTGCTATTTCGAGATAAGAAAAGTAAGTCTTATCTTTATTCACCAACTAGTTTTTAGTAGGAGTTATAAAATGTAACCTAAAACATATAAGTATGAAATTGAGCTGGAAAAAAGTTTGTTTTTATGGCCTAATGATAATTGCAATAGGAATAGGTAGGATCAATGGACAGTTAAACATTGCGCTTCGCGATCAAATTGATTATACGCCTACATTAGCAGACTTATGGGGCTATGCTGCCGATGGGAGGGAATATGCAATAGTGGGTATGCAAACAGGTATTTCCATCGTGGATATTACTGATCCTGATAATATTACAGAATTGTTTTTTATCACATCAGGCAATACGAGTTATTGGCGACAAATTAGGACTTGGTCGCATTATGCATATATCGTTCACGATGCTTTTAGTGGTAATACGGATGGTATGCTTATTATCGACTTGGCCCAACTACCCAATAACATAACAACCTACAATCACTTATTTAACAGCAACGGATCTAAAGCACACACGATACATATTGATGAAAATGGAGTAGCGTACTTGATGGGCGGAAATACTGGTGGTACCATATTTTTAGATCTTGCTGCTAATCCATTAGCTCCCCCACAATTAGGTTCTTATAGCAATTATGTTCACGATGGTTATATGAAAGACAATATTTTCTATGCAGCTCAAATATATACTGGCACGATGTCGGTTATCGATGTATCAGATTTCACTGCACCAGTGATCATCAATGAGGTGACTACGCCCGATGCTTTTACACATGCATGCTGGAAAACAGCTGATGATAACCACATATTAACTACTGATGAAGTAGATGGAGCTTATGTTACATGCTACAATACGCAAGACCTCACTGATATTATCGAAACAGATCGTTATAGAACCTTAGCGGGTACTGGAGTGGTTCCACATAATGTGTATGTTACTGACCAAAATTTTGCCTGGGTTTCTTATTATACCGCTGGAGTCGTACTGTTAGATGTATCGAATCCATACAATATTGTAGAGGTAGGTAATTATGACACTGCCCCGACCCTCAGTGGTGGTGGATTCTCAGGTTGTTGGGGGGTGTATCCATACCTGCCCTCAGGCAATGTTATAGCAAGTGACCGACAAAATGGTCTTTATGTACTTACACCTACCTATTACCGTGCAGGATACCTATCGGGCATGGTGAATAATAGCCTCAATGGATCGCCTATTAATGGAGCAATGGTACAAGTGATCGGGGATAACAATGCTACAACCTATACGAATAACATGGGTCAATATGCTACGGGTCATCCTGGATCAGGTACATACAATTTATTATATACCGCTAGTGGATATTATCCACTCACACAAGATAATATTACAATCAATCAAATGAGCACTACCACGCTCAATGTAAGTATGACCCCTACCGCTCCTTGCTTGCTATCACCAGCTAACCTTACTACAAACACAATTTTAAATAATGAGATTCAACTGGTATGGAGTGATGATCCTAATGCAATAGCATATTCTATTAGATACAGGGAACAGGGTCAGAGTATGTGGTCTTATATATACGATATTACATCACACAGTTATGACCTAGAAGGATTATATCCTAATACTATATATGAAATTGAAATCAGTTCTTATTGTAGCGAGTCGGTGAATAGCCCTTATAGCAACACTGAAGCTATATCAACCCTGCCTGGCTGTATAGCACCCTATAATCAAGTGGCGGGCATAGGGTATAGCAATAGCGCAATTATATATTGGGATGATTACGATGGAGCAGCTTTTTTTCAAATAAAATATAGAGCACAAGGGACTAATACTTGGAGCTATGCTATGGCGGAATCAAATTCCTATTTGCTTGAAGGACTTAGCAATAATACCACCTATGAAGTACAAGTGGCGACTAATTGTGGAGCAGCTCTGAGTGCATACAATGGAATTTCAATATTTGTATCCACTGGCTCAGGACTAAGATTTAGAGGTACAGTCCTACTAGAAGGATTTCGACAAGCAGGCAACTCCTTACTCAAAACTACATTAGCTGAAAACGATCTAATTCCATTAGCACAACCCTATAACAGAGCTCCTTATAATTACAATGGACATGAGGTGGTGAATACAATGCCTAATAATGTATGCGATTGGGTGTTAGTAGAGCTTAGAAGTGCTGTAGATTATACACAAGTAATAGAACGCAGAGCAGCTTTTTTGCGAAATGATGGGGTACTAATAGATATAGATGGTGTGCAAGGAGTAATTTTTGATAATATTAATGGCAATACAAGTTATTATGTGGTTGTGTACCACCAGACCCACTTGGGGATAATGAGCTCACAGAGCATATTATTGCCGAATAATCAAGCCTATAACTGGAATCTCAACGTGTCAAATGCAATGGGTATTGATCAGCAAAAGCTAATAGGAACCATGGCTTATATGTATGCAGGGGACTACGATGGTATAGGCGTTATTAATAACCTTGATTATAATAAATGGATTAGTGCTAATGCGGCTGTTAATAGCTATATGAGCTGGGATGGAGATGCGAATGGGGTTATCAATAATTTAGATTACAATCTATGGTATGCCAATAGGAGTAAAACGGGAATTCCTGCTATTCAATATTGATACTGAAAGATAATAATGCGAATAACTTGGTGCATTTATCACTAAGTCGAATAGTGTAAAAATTTACTGATAACTAGTAACTTTTACTTTGAGGTAATTTGGGCTTGCTAAATAACTCATAAGTTTGCAATTATGGCGATGCCTGCGGCCCAGGCTCTTCGTTTTTACTCCTCGCTCCTGCGTCGCTGTGGGGTAACCACTTCGATCCTTATCGCAAATACAACTTGATGGAGTACTATGCAAGAGATCACTTTGCATATATATGATGCAAGCTTATTTACGGAAACCCATAAAATTGTGTGAATATCCTAGACACTTATAATGGCTAGAACCTATTACAATAAAAGATTTCAGAGTTATTTAGCAAGTCCTAATTATTTTTTATTGAGGGAGAGCGCATGCTTAATTGGATTCTAATGCTGTATAATTTTGTATTCTTGTATTCGCGATAGGGATC
>CAYZQX010000432.1:0-3516 GCA_964480615.1 uncultured Chitinophagales bacterium
TCTATCAATTGCCCACTCCCCAAAAAATACACTTCTCAGAGAGAGCTTTTGTGCAATTTTATTATTAGATTATATTGCAAAAATAATAGCATCATTTAGTGTCCTAGTCTAACCTTTATCATCGAAAATGTTTTTATGAATTTCGAAATAAAGATTGCTATAAAAAAATCAGAAAATGAACACAATCTTATAGCTGTATAGCACAATCACAATACTATAATTAGCTCACCTGCGGTTATTATTTTATTAATAAATAATTAACAACTTTGGCGCATTAATATTGTTACTGCTAAATGGGTATTGACTATATGTCTTGCTAAATTTCATTTTAGCTAACTTATTGCAACTTATCTAATTTTATTTTAGAATGTTTATTTTCTTACTTGTAATTAGTTTTCCATCTTGTAGTAAGTTCAATAAGTAGATGCCATTCGGCATGGTACGCACATCCACTATTGTAGGGGCTGAGTGGCTTATTACAAGTTGACCTAACTGATTGTATAGCTCGTAATCTAATGGGGTGTCACATTGTATGATCAATACACTGTTTGCTGGATTAGGCATTATAAGAATATCGTTATGGATGTCAGCGGATATTCCTGTTGTGCCAGAACACACACATAGGTTCGTGATAATATCTCCAGTAGTATTTGGATTGCCATCATCGCAAATGTCACCTATGTTTAACCCTGTACAGTTATCTCCTTCATCGGTATCACAAAGGCCATCGAGATCAGTATCGACTAATACCCCACCGCCGCAATTGCAATCGGCTTGAACCACCGTATCGGTATAACATGCATCATCGGATATACATGCATCACCCACATTAGGTCCTACACAGGTATCCAAAGTTGAATAATCGCATACATCATCCATATCCACATCCACTAAATTTCCTAGTGCACATATACAATCATCAGCAACTATTGAATTTGTATAACATATATCGGCATTCATACAAGTCAATCCTACGAATCCTAGATCAGTACAATAGCTTGGTAAATGGATGGAGATGATAGGATCAGTAGAATTGTAACAGCTATTGAGATAATAATCCTTGATAGCAGCGATCGTCACTGAATCTGTAGCTTGATTATAAGTAACACAAAACTGGTCTTCAGCATTGATATAGGAAGTCATAAAACTAGGAAAAATGTCTTGATATTTTTCATCCCAAAACAAATTCGTATCGCCATTATATGAAAAACAGTATTCGTGTGAATTGTCACTAGGGTTATAAGCCACTAGTTCCAATGAAAGACCATGTCCGTAGTAAAATGTGGTGGCATCCACACTAATAGTTAATTGTTCAGGGTTTGATAAATCTGCATTGCCTTCTGAATCCACTGGTGACACTACACCAAATACTGCATAATACCCCTCCTCCAAATTGAGATTTTCAAAGAAGCCATTTGAACTGATGGCTATGGCATTTTCTAAATCTAATAAAAGCGCTGATTCAGGCTCATTGGCTTCCTTATATTGCATAATATAAGAAACTGTATAATCTAACTCTTGACCACAAGGCAAGAGGATATTCGATGCGCTAAAATCAAATCCTTCATATTCGCATAAATAATAATCCTCATCGAAATTGTAATCTGAGGTATTAACTACGTAAGGGTTGCTAGGCATGCCATTAATAGCTGGAAGTGTACCGTTGTTTTGTGTAACTGGATCTGCTTCAACTATTTCATTGATCTGTAGTGTTTCAGTATAGGTTGCTGAAGGATTGCATCCATTGAATAAGGTATAAGTTAGGTTGATCTCTAATTGATTCCCTTGTGGAGAATATGGATAGTTATAGATGAATGAGGTAGTGTCATGAGTTCCAGAAAGATATATTGTATTCCCATTCAATAGGAGGGTATTAACACCTTGGGTGAGTCCTGAGAGGTGAATTCTGAGTGGTTGGTATAAGTTTGCATTGCCATATTCATCATATTGTGAGAATACAGAGCCAGCAGTTGTTGCACTGAAATCAGGAAACTCGCTTAGAAATACAACTCTAGCAGGATTGGAAAAGCTGGCACATATACTGAAGACATTGGGTTGCCCTTCAGGTGTTTTTGGCATGGCGACATGGTAGAGATAAAGTGATTGTCCTATGTAGTTATCATTACTTCCCAGCCCTATATCAGCCATATTGCCTGCTTGTGATATAGCAGAATTATATGGGTCCAGTACATTAGTGCATAGGATGTAATAAGCGGTATCATTAGGACTAACAAATCCATATTGTGATGGCACATAAAAATCGGTATCACCATAACAGAAATAACTTGTCTCCGTGGCCAATTGCTTAGGGTAGGAAGTACAACTGTTTATAGGGTCACCAGCACATAAACATTCAACAATCATTATATCATCCACGGTATGTGGATTATGATCATTGCAAAGGCTTCCTTCGCATAAAAAATTTTCAAAACATATACCTGCGATGCAAGGAACATCTAACCATGTGAGGTCAAGAATTTGAGTAGGGCTCTCACAATTATCCGTTACCTGTGCAGTGAGTACCGTAGAAGGAGTGGTGACTGTATAGATCAAGGTAGAATCATAACCAATGAATTGTGCAGGACCTCCATTAATACTGAGTTCATAACTCAAGCTGTGATCGAACTCGGGAAGTCCACCAGTAATAACTATAGCTGCATCGCCTACAAAATTGGATGTTAGCTCATTTTCAGGATATATATCGATAATGGTAGAATGGAGGAATACAATGTATTCTTTCTCTTGAATTGCACAGCTAGAATTCATAGGAGCCGCTCCAAAATTGTATAATGGTGTGGCATTGTACTCCAATAGATACACCTCATTGTAACTGTAATTAGTGCCTGTACCAAACTGACCATCCGAATTAACTACCACAGGCATGGTCTCACCTAACTTGGTAAGTGAATAGCTTGCAACATAATCCCCCGGTGGATCGCCAAATATAGATTGGCTATTTAATGTATTGCCCCAACAAATAAAAGTCGTATCTGATTGTCCTACCAGTTGTAATGTGTTAGTGAACAGAAAATAGAATAAAACAAATAAAAAACTTCTACTGATCACTGAACCAGTAAAATATGGTAATTTCATAATTAAATATTAGTCTGCAAATCTAAACATTTTCTTATGGAACTTAATAATTAGTTGGATACAATTTCAATGCTTTTCACCCTACCTCACATTATATAAATAGATTTTTTAGGGCATTGAGATAGATTAGGAGTCTGTTATATGATAATGCTTTTTTTTTAATAAGGACAACTTTAGTATTAGTAAAATAATACAATGTATTTTGTTGTTTTAAAACGAACAGTTATTTTCACAGTAAGTGGGACGTAAAATTTTTTACTATTATGAGAGCAGTGTATGCATCACACTGATAATAAATTGCTAAGGCTTATAGATTCAATTGTTAAGTGTTATTGTATTTGACAAGATAGTGATTGTATCAATGCAATAACAGACACTGGACACTGGATAATGGACGCTAGACCTAGCTCAGTTGCTTTAACT
>CAYZQX010000433.1:0-3505 GCA_964480615.1 uncultured Chitinophagales bacterium
GGCTGTATTAAGTCCCATAGATTGCCATATAGATCGGCAAATACCGCAACTTTTCCATGTGGCTCTTCGTTCAGTTCTCTTATGATGGTAACAGAATGATCCAATAGATTTTTATAGTCTTGTTCAATATGATCCGTATGTAAAAAAAGAAAAACTCTTCCTCCTGATTGATTTCCTACAGCAGCAAGTTGCACATCATTCGCTGCTCTGGCAAGCAATAGTGCTGTTCCCACTGTACCTGGTGGCCTTACTAATACCCATCTTTTAGATTCGGTTAGTTTGGTATCTTCTAATAACTCAAACCCCAATTTTCCAATATAAAAATCAAGTGCCTCATCATAATCTTTTACGAGTAAGGCGATGTGTGCAATCATCTGTTTCATTTGCCCTTATACTAAATTTGATAAATACTTGTGATGTTTTCCTATCGCAATAAACCATCAAATTGGGAACCAATATGACCAATAGGTTTCACCTAATTATTGCCAATCAATCACAAATAGCGTGCAATCTAACTTCAAATAATTTAATTGCAACTTTCACGCACGGGAAAAATATTATTGCTGGCATCCTTACATTGTTGTAATGATTGTGGTAGCTTTTTTTTCTTTGAGTAATGCGCCCATAATTTTCCATCGAAGCGGAGCTGTATCCGCTAACAAAATGGGATAGCGACATGAGTGGATATCCTTTTAGGAGGCTGGACTAGAATCTATGGAAAGAACCAATGCCACCTATATCAAGAATAGCACTTGGTGGTAATATAGCCTCCTAAAAGATAGGAACGGTTGGCGCGGGCCGTAGGCATCCCCCAAAAAAATAATGTTATTAGGAAACACCAAGAGCCTTCTCCCTACTAAGTAATTGCTTTTTGAAGTATCCGCAACAGGGCGATTAGGGGAAGATTTTCTTATAAACGGTTATTTGTAAACATTTTTTAGGTTGTGTTTCTAAATAAGAGGATCAAAAAATTGACCTAGGGTCAATTAATCGCTGCCTAAAGAAAAATTTAGCGAATATTCGCTGACCTTTTTTGAATTTGGCTTATCTTTGTATTAGAATTGCGTATTAATAATTTTTTTTAACAATAAAATATGGTAACCGAATCAACCAAAACCGTTTTGCGCGGTGGCGAATTTATCGTCAAAGAAAGTAAATTTTCAGAGATCTATATCCCTGAGCAGATCACTGAGGAGCAGCGTATGTTTAGAGATATGGCGCTGGATTTTATTAAGAATAGGGTGTGGCCTAATGTGGATCGCATTGACAAGCAGGATTGGGATTTTAATGTGAGTTTGCTCAATGAGGCTGGTGAGTTAGGGCTATTAGGCGCTGCACTGCCTGAGGAGTACAATGGTATGGGTATCAGTTTTATTGCGGATACTTATCTCAGCGAAGTATTAGGACAAAGTCATTCATTCAGTGTTTCGCTAGCGGCACATACAGGGATTGGTACCTTACCCATCCTCTATTATGGCACGCCAGAACAAAAGGCGCAATACCTTCCTAAGTTAGCCACAGGTGAATGGAAGGCCGCATACTGTCTTACTGAGCCAGGTAGCGGATCGGACGCCCTCAGCGCTAAATCCAAAGCAGTAATGAATGCTGAAGGAACACATTATGTACTGAACGGACAAAAAATGTGGATTACCAATAGTGGATTTGCCAATGTATTCATCGTATTTGCACAAATAGATGGAGATAAGTTCACTGGCTTTATTGTAGATGCCAAATCACAAGGCATTAGCTTAGGCAATGAGGAAGACAAGATGGGTATCAAAGGGTCTAGCACACGTCAAGTATTTTTTAATGATGTATTAGTCCCAAAAGAGAATGTATTGGGCAATATAGGTGAAGGTCACAAGATTGCATTCAATGTATTGAACATCGGTCGTTTTAAGCTCGGTGCAATGACAGCCGGAGGTGCAAAAAAAGCGATAAGTGTAACAGTAAACTATGCCAATGAGCGCATACAGTTTAAAGTTCCGATCTCTTCATTTGGAGCGATAAAACACAAGCTTGCTGAACAGGCTATCAAGACTTGGGTAACTGAGTCGGCGGTATTCAGAATAGCGGGCTATATACAAGATAAGATCGATGAACTAGTAGCACAAGGAGTAGATGCTGCACAGGCAAAACTGAGAGCTGCTGAGGAATACAGCATCGAATGTGCCTTGATCAAAGTAATGGGTTCAGAGACGGTTGACTATGTTACAGATGAGGCGGTACAAGTATTTGGCGGTACAGGATTCAGTGAAGAATATCCAGTAGCACGTGCTTACAGAGATTCACGTATCAATCGCATATTCGAAGGTACCAATGAAATCAATCGCTTGTTAGCAGTGGCTCAGCTATTGAAAAAAGCACTACGTGGCACCATTGACCTTGTGACACCGGGCATGGCTATTCAAAAAGAATTGATGAGCATCCCTACATTTAGCAATGATGATGAAAGCTTTTTTGCTGCTGAGAAATTGGCATTGCGTCAGGCTAAAAAAGCATTGCTCATGGTGAGTGGAGCAGCTGGTATGAAATATATGCGCGAATTAGAAAACCAACAAGAGTTATTGATGAATGCCGCTGATGTAATGCTAGAAATTTTTGCTTGCGAAAGCGCAGTTTTGCGTACCGAGAAGTTGGTGGATCTGAGAGGTGAAGCAGCTTGTCAGAGTGAAATAGATATGACACGTGTATATCTCTCTGATGCATTAGAGCGCATGTATTGCTCAGGCAAACACGCCGTAGCTGCATTTGCAGAAGGTGATGAATTGCGTATGATGATGATGGGTCTCAAGCGTTTTACTAAATACGATACCTACAACACCATCGCAGCACGTCGCCGCATCGCAGATAAGTTGATAGAGGCAAACGAATATTGCTTCTAAGCTTAAAAACAGGCCTATCAAGCAAAGAAAAGCAACTAGCGCAAGGAACAATACCTAAGATAGATGCTTATTACTAGGAGGCTATTTTTTTGACTACTAGGGATCCTTTTTTAACCATCTTGATTAATCCCTAAAGTTTGATATCTAGTATCAAAGTAAATATCGATAGGTGGTAAAATTAGGCCAACCAAAAAATCAACCAAATTACAGATTCAAGGATAAGCCCATAGATAAAAGGCGTATAAATTTTACTTTTTTTATCCATTATTATATAGTTCGGCAGGTGAAATTTCACCTGCCGATTTTATTTTGTACTGATTCGTAGCGTGTATGTTGATTAATCAGTATATTTGTATAAAAATACTAATGGCCAATCCCCTCGTATTAAGCTTATTATGCATTTGTTTTATTCTTGGCGTTACGAATACAATAACTGCTCAGGTGGATTATCAAATGCCAAACTCTGCAATAGGGGCCTATATTACAGAATGTGACAGGTATATCGTTGATCCAGGTGGCCCTGATGGCAATTACCCTTGCTGCCTATCATCAAAACTTACTGTATATTCCAGTGAGCCTTTTTCTAAATTAGTATTTAGTCTTGCTGGCCCTATTTCCAT
>CAYZQX010000434.1:0-3444 GCA_964480615.1 uncultured Chitinophagales bacterium
AAAGACTTACTGGGAAATGGAAACTCAGTTCATACTCCCTGAAAGAAGAGGATATTCAGTCAGTTATTATTACCTTTAATAAGCAGACCTGTGATATTAATGGTGAAGCTACCAATGAGGTTTTCAATCATACAGTGGAATCGAATATATCCGATGACGTGTTAGAAGGTGAGATAAAAGAATCGGAAGGCATACAAGGCACAGTTGAAATTTATGATGTAGATATTAATTATTATTTAGAAATAAAAAAATCAGGATACTACACCGTTTCAGGTTCATATAGTTATTACAATGATGTGATCAACTCCAACTTTGTTGGTGATTTTGGTGCTGGAGAAAACCGCTGGTATTGGGTCGATGGCAAAAAGAATAAATCAGGTATTCGACTAATTGATTTCCCATTCATTGATATACGTGGATTAAAAGATTCTGAAGTGCCATTGGTCAGTAAGAATGAACAAGTTTTCGATATCAGTATGCTGCGAAATGATGAGATGAACTGGGAATTATTATATGCCGATAATTCTACCGCTGAATATGTAAGCGATGCATACATTCTCTATACGCCTACTGATACCATTGACAATTGTGTTAAGACATCCAGTATTGACCGCAACAACAATTTGGAATCTTATTGGCATTTTAATTCTGTAGATACGATTCCATAAGTATTCCTTAGCACTGGGAGGGTATCCTTTTGTTGAATGGCTTAAAGATTGTAACAGATGTCATAAAGTTTTATAACATAGCAACATAATGATTTATTTGGGCGATGCCTTCGGCCCAGGCTATACGCTATACTCCTCGCGCCTAAGGTCGCTGCGGGGTGTCGCTTCTATCCTTATCGCAAATACAACTAGATAAATTATTCAAGAGGTGAGTGCGCCAATTTAAAATTGTATGATGGAACTAAGTTGTGGTATTCAGTTATAAATTAAGAAAAGCAGATATTCTTAATCTATAATAAAATTTAGTATTTATCCATTATACAACAATAAAATTAAGAGCTTATATAAAATTGAATTTCAAGTAAATCTTTTTTTTATTCGCACATAGGATTTATACACTTAATAGTAAATTCGTAATTTATTTGATTAGTGATTAAATAATATTATTTCAGTGCAGCTCTATTTTATTTCATTTTGAATAAGGAAACCATGACCAATTATAAATACCGCTTGGCTAAAAATGGATAAACGAATAAAACCCTTTAAGTACGCTGGCAGGCTCAATGCGATGTGCTCTAAGAGTTATTTGCAGCGCGCCTTGGCGATTGCATCTCTTGCTAGGGGTCAATCAAGATTAATAAATATACAATGGTCAGACGATGGACTAGCAGCATTAGATTCCATTAAGCAATTAGGTGCGCAAGTTACTGGTGATGTTCAGGGGGGAGATATTTATGTACAATCAGTTGAAGAATATCCTAATAAGCCACTAGCGCTTAACGTAGGAGAGTCAGGTCTTTCCTTGCGTATGTTCTCCGCTATTGCTGGACTAGGTGTGCATAATACTGAAATTAATGGAATAGGTTCACTGCGCAATCGCCCGCTTGCACCTATTGTGGATACCTTAAGCAAAGCGGGTATAACCATTAATAACAATGAGGACAAACTACCGATTAATATAATCGGACCTTACCCTGGCGGCAGGATAGAAATTGATGGGTCTTTTAGTTCACAAATTTTGAGTGGCTTATTAATTGCATTGCCATTAATAAATTCCGATAGCACCATCATTGTCCACAATTTAAAAAGCAAGCCTTATGTGGATATGACCTTGTCTATCATACATGACTTTGGAGTTGATATTGAAAATATTGATTATAAAATTTTTCAGATTCAGGGTGGTCAGCACTATAAATCCAAATTATATGCAGTGGAAGGTGATTGGAGCGCAGCCGCTAATCACTTAGTAGGAGCAGCGATTTCAGGTTCTATTAAAATGCAAGGACTTTCCCCATCCTCAGCACAAGCTGATCGCGCTGTACTTGAAGTTATTCGGTTATTTGGAGCGAATGTTAATGTAGATAATGACTATATCCAAGTCACAAAAAAGGAGTTATTGCCATTTCAATTTGATGCTACTGAATGTCCTGATATTTTTCCTCCACTTGTTATACTTGCAAGTGCTGCACAAGGTATGAGCAAGATCAAAGGTACACATAGATTAATCAACAAAGAGAGCAATAGACTGGTTGCATTAACTCATATTTTGGATAAGATGGGTGTTAATGTTGAACTGGAGGACGATACAATTTGCATCAATGGAAAGGGATATGTTAATGGGGGCGAATTCTCGAGTTTTCACGATCATAGAATTGCGATGGCAGCCGCAATTGCTGGAACTATAAGTCTTGATGATTTATGGATCAAGGATGCTGATTCTATCAATAAATCATATCCAAATTTTTTTGAGGATCTTTGCAAGGTGAGTGTATAGTTTTATAATATTATTAATGGTTAAGTATGAATAGTTTTGGTCAGTTATTTAGAGTCCATATCTATGGCGAATCTCATGGTCACTCTGTAGGAATTATAATAGATGGTTGCCCTCCTGGATTAGCATTATCCGCCGATGATTTTATGACCGATCTCAATCGCCGAAAAGCAGGTGCTAAAGGAACTACTCCTAGGATTGAAGAGGATAGTCCTAAATTGCTGAATGGTATATTTAGAGGCTTTACAACAGGTGCACCAATTCACATTAGTTTTGACAATACAAATATCCGGTCACAAGACTATTCTAATCTCGTTGAAATTCCACGTCCTGGTCATGCTGATTATGTAGCAAATAAGAAATATCAAGGTTATAATGATCACCGCGGTGGAGGACATTTTTCTGGAAGACTTACATTATGTCTTGTGACTGCTGGTGTTATTGCTAAAAGAATATTGAAAAATATCGTTATTGAAGCAAAATTAATCGAAGCAGGGGGACACAAAGATATTGAACAAGCCATTGACAAAGCACTTCAATTAGGGGATTCTATAGGAGGCATTATTGAATGTAAAGCATATAATATTCCATTAGGATTAGGAGAGCCTTTTTTCGACTCCTTGGAATCGAAAATCGCACATCTGGCATTTGCCATACCGGCAATAAAAGGGATTGAATTTGGTTCAGGTTTTTCGAGCGCAGCAATGTACGGAAGTCAACACAATGATGCCATACTTCCTGATGGTAAAACTAAAACTAATAATGCTGGAGGTATTAACGGCGGTATTAGCAATGGCAATGAATTGGTGTTTCGTATAGCGGTCAAACCTACTTCGTCTATATCCATTCCGCAACAAACACTAAACGTGGTTACTGGATTAGTTGATGAATTAAAAGTAAAGGGTCGTCACGATGCTTGTATAGCCCTTCGTGTTCCAGTTGTAGCTGAAGCGATAACGGCGTTAGCGCTTGTTGACTTGAGCCTCATTGATGCAGGTATTAACC
>CAYZQX010000435.1:0-1503 GCA_964480615.1 uncultured Chitinophagales bacterium
AATAAGGGAGTCAGCGGATAAGACCGAAAACAAATCGAGCTTGCGAAGATTCTGGCGGCCATTGAAAAAAATAAATGCCAGATAGTGTAGCCTGGAGTAGCCCAGGCCTGTAAGGCATCGCCATCAATGCAATCATTCCGTCAAAACTAAGTAATGAACAGATAAGAGAAATGGGTTATCTCACAAGTGTAAGATTACCTTGATAAAATTGTTTTTCACCATTGCTTAAAACTACATTAGCCCAAAAAACATATACTTCCACTTCAGCAGGACCGCCATTAAATGTCCCGTTCCATCCACTTAAAATATCAGTAGTTGCAAATACTTTATCGCCCCAACGATTGTAGATATGCAACTCACCAGACACAATGCCTTTTCCTAATATTCTAAATTCATCATTCACATTATCACCATTAGGACTGAATGCAGTGGGAATCCATACTTCCAGTTCATCAATAGGACAAGCAGGATATTGCAATACAAAATTTTGAGGTCCGCAAGGATTGTTCTCTATTCCGCTTGTAACTTCTATGGTGATGTCTCCTGCTGGTGTACCAGGTAATTGTGTATCCAATGTGCTCGGATCCAAAATATCTTCTTCACAATGTGGTGTAATTGTATAATTGCACAAGTCATCAATAATTGCTATGGACGGACTCTGAACAGGTGGATAAACTTGGAAACTATATTCTGCTACTTGTATCCAATTTTCAATCCCATTATCGTTGCATTGAATAAAGGCATATATGGTCTGAATTTCATTAGCGGCACAATCATCAATTACTGCTTGAGGACCATTTATAAATGCTACATCTGTATCAGGATTATTACCCATATACCAACCAAAACTATTCTCGACCATTGTATTATTAGGATCTTGAATAATTATATCTATAGCAAGTTGTGGCAAACTAGGAATATCGCCATCACACAACAAGGCAAGAGGCTGTGGTAGAAAAGTGGAAGTAGGACAATCTGTATCACAAGCTACAACAAAGGGGGTTTCGCTCATACAACCATTTTCATCCGTTACTACAATTTCGTGGTTCCCATTTTGCACATTTTGATAGAGTAAATCGGTTTGCAGTGATCCACTGTCCAGTGAAAATTCTAGTCCTGTGCCATTCAATACAGTTATTGCCACATCCGCTGTAGCTCCTATACAAGAAGAACTAATACTTATTTCAGGCAATTCATTGATGACTACTTCAATAGGTTCAATTGCAAAACAACTTGCGTCAGCAGCATCATTAACACGCACATAATAAGTACCTGCTAGTACGGCTGATGGGTTCGGCACATTGCCCGCACCTCCTGCGTTAGCTAATGCTTGTGTGGTATAATATTGTGGTGTCGTGCCTGTATTATTGAGGATCGCTGTACCCAAATCCACTGTCGCATTGCCTGCTGTATTATCACATATAGGTGATGGGTCTGTTACATCAAGAGTGGGCAATACACAAGAACAATTCACTGTGATGGATTCTTCTGTTGTACAATTTT
>CAYZQX010000435.1:1603-3428 GCA_964480615.1 uncultured Chitinophagales bacterium
TTGAGCCACTGCCTCCACCATTGCTCCAACTATAAGATGGACCACCACTAGCTGTTAAGGTAATATCATCCCCTGCACATATAGCACTGACAGGTTCTATAGCTACAATCGGCAGATCATTGATGACTACTTCTATTGATTCAACTACATAACAAGTCGCATCGGTCGGATTATTGCTCCTTATGTAATAGGTACCATTAGCAACTGCTGAAGGCGTTAAAACATCTGAAACGCCTCCTGCATCTGCTAAAATTTGACTAGTGTAAAACACAGGAATATCACCCGTATTTGTAATAATGGCGTCGTATAAATCCATAGTTGCATCACCATTTGCATTATTGCATATAGGATCTAGTGGTTGCAATGTAAGAATAGGTTGTTCACAACTACAATTGATGGAAATATCGCTCGATGCGCCACATAAAGTTCCTACTATTTGAACATAAAAAGTATAATCCCCATTGTCTAAATTATTAAAAACATTTGAATTTTGAAAACTAAAACCATTAGATGAATATTCAAATGTATCATTGCCAGGTGTAGAAGCTGTAATAGTGACTTCACCAGTCCCGTTAGAAGGGTTAGGTCCACAATCAGAAGATAGTGAAATAGTTGGTATAGGATTTACAACTACTTCATAACTTGCTTGTGCTGTACAATCATTTACATCTGTTACATCCACAGTAATGGTGGTATTAGTGGTTAGATTATTGAAATTTGCAGTAGCATTTGTGCCACCGCCATTACTCCACTGAAAGGATATACCACCACTTGCAGTTAAACTAATAGGGTTACCACTGCAAATTGGTCCAGGATCACTGATTGTTGCAACAGGCAATGGATTGATAACTACTTCGACTGGTTCAATGGTGAAGCAATCGGCATCACCACTGACCTCGACACGAATATAATAAACACCAGCTTGAACATTGCTAGGATCAAGGATATCGCCATTGCCACCTTGATTGGCTAAGCTTTGTGAAGAATAAAATTGAATATTAGTACCATCCGTATCAATAACTGAAGCCTCAATATCTTGTGTTGCATCACCTGTAATATTTTCACATATAGGGCTTGGATTTTGAATGGTTAAAGTTGGTTGTACACAGTTACAGTTAATATTTACTGAGGCAGTAGCGGGGCAATCTTGACCTACTACACGAACTGAAATTGTGTATGCTCCATTACCAACATTTGAAAAGATATTGCTGGATTGATAAGCCCCATTGTCCAATGAATATTCTAATGGCAAGTTGCCGATCACTGTTGCATCAACGGTAATTTCTCCATCCCCATCCGTATTTCCATTGCAACCACTATCCACTGTAATTTGCGGCAAGGGATTCACGATGACCTCAAGGGTATATGGTTCAGAACATTGTCCATTTCCAGGTGTAAATAAATAAGTACCACTGGTGGTGTTGCTAACACTAGCAGGGGACCATGTTCCATTGACGCCATTATCAGAGGAGTTAGGCAATGTTGTTGCTGTTTCTCCCTCGCAGAACTCAGTGGGCAAGTTAAAAGTTGGAGTTAACAATGGATCAATGGTCACCGATAATTCATAGGCACTGGCACAAGGATCATCTGGAGTGAAGGTATATATTGCTGCACCAGCATTACTTGTATTGATGGTTGCGGGGCTCCAATTACCGGTAAGTGGTGGTGTATTCGTAGATGTACTTGGTAAGCTTGGAGCGGTATCATCCTGACATATATTGGGAATGGTACCAAATGTAGTTGTAATTGCCGCAGTTTCTCCGATCGTTACGGTTAATGGCACAGAACAACCTGCTTGATCTGAAACGGTGACCGTATAATCACC
>CAYZQX010000436.1:0-3416 GCA_964480615.1 uncultured Chitinophagales bacterium
ATGAAATCCTTTACCACAGCAGAAATACAACCTAAAAGCTGCAACTTGGGTTAAAATCCAGTGTCTAGCATCCAGTGTCTAGTGTCCAGTTATTGCAACTGCACTTAGTCTAGAGGCTGCTTAGCTTCTAGCAGGCCATAACCCATAAGGTAGTCTTTGTATGCGTTCTTGTACTATTCTTATTTTAGACTAAGGACTATTTTGTATTAAAAAAAGATTGCCAAAATTTAGACCAGAATCACATTACAAATTATATCAATCAATCATAAGCAACATAATCTAATCATTGTGATAGATAAGTAGCAAGTAAGTTATAACTTAATAAGCTTGTATAACATCCTAGTATGATAATGGGCAAGCAAACCACAATGAATCATTGTCATGCAATCCATAAATAAAGTCAGTGATCTTGATGGAGCGACGCAGTCTTTCTAGCGCTTGTCATACTGTTTCCACACTGCTAACTGACGACGATCATGTCCATATACATCGGCTCGCTCACGTAGGTCGCCCTGGGTATCAATAAAGTTGGTCAGGTAGTAGAGATATACAGGTACTGGCTCCTTAAGATTTACGGACATCTCCTTACCAATACCCATCTTAGACTGTATCGCTGCTCTTGACCAGTTTTGTGGTGCGAGCAAGTTTTCAGCAAACTCTACATCTTTCAATACTCTAATACATCCAGCGCTCTGTGCGCGATTAGCGTCGCTAAATGCAGCTTGATTATTGGTGTCGTGTAAATACACGTTATGATGATTAGGAAACATAAATTTCACATCCCCTAATGCATTGTTATCGCTTGGTTTTACCTTAAATGAATAGTCCTTGCTCTTCGCAAGTTCAGGTGTCCAATTTATTGACAAGGGATCTTCAACTTTCTTGCCTTTAAAGAAGACTTCAACACCAGCTACAATCAATAGGTTAGGGTTAATGTGTAACCATTTTTGTATTTCTTCGCGTCCTATTTCAGCAGGCACATTCCACACAGGACTGAATACTATATGGGTCATTGGCTTGAGGATAATAGGTGTTTGCTTAGCAGGATCGCCAACAACTACAATTGAATTATAGACGGACTTATAGTTTTCATATACGTGTAATTCAAACTCTGGAATATTGACCCAAGCATATTTTTTACCTAAGTCCTGAGGCAGCCAGCGCATACGTTCTATATTGAGTTTTAGCTTATCCACCGCATCGGCAATGGGCTTATTCATTTTGGCTACGGTGTTGCCATCGACGATACCTGATGCACCTAGGCTAGATCTTTTTTGAAATTTTTTTACAGCTTCCACCACCTCATCGGTCATTTCATCTTTAGCTGAAGACTGGTCGAGATCGCCGGTGCGTGTAAGGTAGGAAATCAGGTTTTGTATGTCTTCATTTTTTTTGCCTTTAGTATAACTCCCACCCGATTTAATAGTAGGGAGTCCTCCATTTTTTTGTGCATCGTTCAGTTTTTTTAATTTATTGAGCAATACATAATAGTCAGGGTGTAAGGGTGCTATGCTATCGAAATATTCCTTTATTTTATTGTCGGCGCAGGCTTTTTGTAGATCGGCTATATAATTTCTTTTTTTGTCTGGTGTTTCCCATTTAGTCTTAATCCTGCCTTGGTGTAAGTCCTTAGCGTAAGCAAGAAAAGCGGCTGAAAACAAGATGTCATTTTGTGCGACAATTTTTAATTTTTCCTCTGGTTTAATACTATCGGAAGGGGTATATGTAGCAGCCTCTTTTAGTGCTTCATAACCATAAAAGGAGGGATTAAACCCGTGGTAGTCAGAAGACTCTATGAGGGTTAGCAATTGTTGTCCAGCCTCATTGAGTTTAAAGGAATTAGTAGCATGCCAAAATAATTGATTGGATTGATTGTATAATGAATCAACCATGGTCCAGAGGGCGATGGAATCCTGAATAAAAAATTTTGATTTATCAACAAGACTTGTTTTGGTATGCTGATCAATGAGTTGTATGACTTGTGTAGAATCTAACCCTTTAGGCAATGTGGATTGTAGATCTGCGGTTCCTTTGTTTTGCTTACACGCAGTAAAACAACTAACTACAATGCTTATATACAATGCTATGCTAACTAAATGGGATAAATGATGTTTCATTGTTAAAAAAATATTTAATACGCCTAATCTATTGCAAACATATCATTTTCTTTTTAAAAACCACCGCAGACAAGCCACTGAAATCCTAGTAACGCCTGGGATGGGAAGAAATCCTAACCAGCGATCAAGTCTGGTAATTTTAAATGGTAGGCCTTGCTTTGCCATGCGATCGGCGACAAATCGCTCTACAATTTCTTCAATGACTAAGGCTCCACCAAATGTAGCAATTATAAATGGCATTTCGATTGTAGATAACATGAGATCGACTCCAATGGATACGCCGAGTGCTAATATGATATTTCGATTCCTGCTAAAAAAACTAGCGGACGTCTTTCCCTGTGTATCATCCTCTATATGCAGGACTTTATTGTTATTAGTAGGTTCCATGAATTTAATATTGAACTTATTATATCATACACTTAACTAGGCAATAAATTTACGAGATAGGATTGGTAGCGAATACAGTTGTTTCAGTTATAAAACCGCGGTCTTCCATCTCTAGCATAGAAGCTATTACGTGTGCAATTTCTACTCCTTGAAGCTTAGATGCATTGAATGGTTTAGCTTGGCGACCACTGTTTTCAGTAAAATGGGTTTGCACCTCAGATGGATTTACTTGCATAACCCTTATATTGTATTTACGCAGTTCTTCCCGCCAACATTCAGTCATCGATGTAAGTGCAAACTTGGAGCTACTGTACATTGTACCCATTGCAAATCCCTTTCGACCAGCTGTAGAAGAAATATTAATAATATTACCTCTATTTTTAGATACAAAATAGATGGCACTTTCCCTTGCAGCGAGCATAGCACCAAAAACATTTGTAGCATATAATTCCTGCATATCACTAAGCTTGGTATTTAGCAGTGGTGAAAACATGCCATAACCAGCATTATTGATTAAGGTATGAAAGTCACCATAAAAATCCACTACACGCTGCACCATTTTTACACAATCTTCTTCCTTGCTCACATCCGTCTTTAAAGGCAAAACTTTAAGCTCTTCAGCAGCAGCTAAAAGCTTTTTTTCATCACGCCCAGTAATGGCAACCTTCGCACCTTTTTCCTTTAACAACTTAGCGGTCGCAAATCCAATTCCCGAACTACCACCTGTGATAAGCACCACACTGTCCTTTATTTCCATAATTAATTATTGAGTGCAAAAATAGGTCTTCTTTTGTAATAAATTCATAATATTAAAATTAACCCGCTTGAATTCATAGGCAGATAGAAGCTAACAGAATAAATATATTGTTATATGTATTTGGTCCTTAATATGATTATTCCTTATAAATTAAT
>CAYZQX010000437.1:0-3396 GCA_964480615.1 uncultured Chitinophagales bacterium
TGGGAGTCAGTGAATAAGACTAAACCATTCCGCATCCCTATCGCGAATACAACTTTAAGGAGTACTATGTTAGAGACGATATTTCATATTTATGATGCAAGCTTTTTTACGTAAACCAATAAAATTGTGCGAATATCCATTGCATTTATAATTGCTAAAACCTATAACAAAAAAAGATTTCAGAGTTATTTAGCAAGCTTTAATTAATTGGAATTCCCTATTGTTTTGGTAGGTAATCAAGTCTCTAAAGCAATCGAGATACTAGCTATTTGTAAAGCCCACAATTACTAAGATTTACCTACCTTTTTTTCTTTTATCAGAAACTCATTATTTTTACATTCACACATCATTGATGTTTAAGTATTTTAGTGAATATTTTTTTCTCACTCTTGATTGATAGCTTATTTTTTTTAATCATACGATAGATATGCAACAACTAGAAACTAAAAATTTTATCATCCGAAATATTGAGTTATCGGATACTGATTTTATAATAACCCTTGTCAATAGTCCTAGCTGGATTGCCAATATAGGTCAGCGTAACATAAGCAATACTACGGAGTCACAGGAATATATCCAATCAAGATTTATCGACACTTATAATTCTTATGGGTTTGCGATGTATGGCATAGCACTTAGAGCTAGTAAGGAGCTGATTGGTATATGTGGATTGATCCTTCGTGAAGGATTGTTATTCCCCGATATAGGATTTGCCCTGTTAGAGCAATATCAAGGACAGGGTATAGGTTATGAGGCTGCAAGTGCGATACTAGAATATGAGTGCAATAAAAATGGTTTTGACAAGATACTTGCTATCACTTTATCTACTAATATACCATCAAAAAAATTGTTGATGAAGCTTGGATTTCGATTCGAAGATTTTGTTTTTTTGCCGCAGGATGAAGAGGAGTTAGAATTGTATGCCTATCAGCATAATAAGAAAAGCATTAGCTAGTGACAATAGGGAAGACTGTTGCTCATGGTTCTTTATAAGGATTGCAGGTGAGATTTTCTCTTGCCCATTTGGCGAAAGTACATGTCCGAACTGTATAACATATTGTCGAGAAATTCTAAGTGTAAAAATGATGTTCTACAAGGATAAAAATATTTTTATTTAATAAAAAATTTGACTATCTTTGTTATATAGAAATTTTTTAGGAACATCTCGTAAGGGTCATTGTCAATTAGATTATTAAGCAATTCACCTTTATTATTAAGGTTAAATCTATTCCTATCGACAAAACCGCTGATTTTGTTTAGTATAGTGATTAATTTACCCAGTATAGGAAGCGCAATTGTTGATGGAAAATAAAGCTTAATGTGTGATGATATGCCGGTCAATACTCAACCATTTTATCAAGTTGAATTATTTATTTGAAGCAATGGCGAAAAGTAATAATTTGGCAGTAGTTATTGCATATTTTGCTAGTTGATTGTTCCTTGGCCTTGCTAGTATGTGATATTTAGTCTTAATAGAATTTATATTATTTAATTTAATAGTATAACGAAATGAAATATTCAAAACTTATTTTGTTCTGGTTATTTGTGAATTCTGTTCTCTTTGCACAGATAGTTGATACTTTAATAGATGATGGTCCATGGCCTTATACGCTACCAGATTATGAATCAACCATTAATACCTACTATCGAGATAGATATTTTTGTCGACATGTAAGTCCTTATTTGAACATGGAATCACCACTTATTGATCTTCCAAATAATATTCATGGACTGAGGCAAATTACTAAAACAGAAGGGGGTAATTTTATAGTTCTTTCAGCTCAAAGTTGCTTAGAACTTACATGCTCCTGTATAGGATATAATGATGTAATTAGTAGTATTCAGATGGTTGAAGTCTTTAATTATGACCCTATCGTAGATACGCTCATGCGGCATAAGTTTTACTTTGCTGAAGAAGAGTCAGATCTTGTGGAGGGGCTATTACTGCCCTGCTATGTTCATTCCATACAATCCCTTTCTGAACAAGAAATCTTGTTTTCGCCAAGAGTATTGGAAAACTATCAAGGCAATTGTTTTTTCCAAAGTACCACAGCTAATATATATGCCATCTACAATTTTTCAACGCATTCCCTAGTGGTGGATACGATTGACTCCGTAGCCAATATAGAAAGTATGGCCATCTATTATTCTAATTCAGCTTTGCAGGATACGTTTAAAATTATTGCTACTGGGGATAGCCTGCTCGTGCTGGGATATGGTGATGAATTGATCAACTCAGTACCATTCACTGGTCAATTTAGACACTATATGGATGCTGAGAATCGGATGATTATAGTTGGTGATAAGCTAGTCTTGAGGATTGATGAAACAGGTAATGTAGAAGAATTATTAAACTTAGCATGGGAGGGGGATGAGAGGATAATTGATGTGTATGTACAACAAAATTCGATCTTGATACTCGTTCGTGATGTTATTTCTAACCATCACTTTATATATGCACTAAGTGCGAGTTTTCCATCCTATATTCTTGACATCACCAATCATTTTAATAAATATACTGCTCTTAATTCTATCATGTCATACAATGGTGAGGTAGTAGTGGCAGGTGAGTATCTAAATTTATATGGGGTAACTGATTACACTGTGATAAAAACGATTGATGTAAGCAATAATATTCCATTGTTTTATGATATTGAGATTATCAATTCCGCCTATGATCAACCATTCATTTATGACAACTATCAATCTATATATATACCAAATTATGAGGTGGAGATCAAGAATAATTCCTTTGAGGCCGTCTATTATTTTGAAAATAATCTCGGTATTCCTAATGATATAAGTCCACCATTAGAGCCTGGGGAATCTAGAACCTATACAAGGGATTTTATGTACATAGGTAATTCTCCTTATTGCTTTATGAGTTGTATGGATGGTAGCATCATAAATCACAAATGGATGGACATGGATTATGATAATAACCTGTTATGCTTGGATAATATATCAGGAGTGGAAGAAGTATATAGTCAAGCGATAGAAGTACAAGGGACATTGATAACTACTGACTATAATGTAGAACATATCGCTATTTATAATATTTCAGGGCATAAGCTTTGGGAAGGCAAGGGAAATGTACAGTACTCTATCGAGGATTGGCCTAGAGGATTCTATTTTTGTAGATTTTTATTAGCGGGTGACCAAAACTATCAAGTAGTCAAAATAATCAAATAAAAGTTCTACTCATCGCATGTCGATTGGTTTTATCTAGCCTTTATATGTAAGTTTTCATGATAGATATAATTCTCGAAATGAAATATCCTACACCTATAAAAGCTAGGAAGTTGAGTTTTGTCTATGGTCCATTGATTATGTGGTAAAATCTTAACCCAACTTGGCCCGAAATCGGCGATTTTTGGGCAAAATCGACTTTTTTTC
>CAYZQX010000438.1:0-3395 GCA_964480615.1 uncultured Chitinophagales bacterium
TATTCATCCATTATTGATATTAGCTGAAATTAAAAATCTCTTTTATTTGGGGGGTGCCTGCCCTGCGCTATGCTGCGGGACAGGCCGGGCTTTACACTCCTATCTTTTAGGAGGCTAAGAGATTGCATAAGCCTACATAATTACATGTGATCAACAATGATTACATTCGAACATAGCTAAAAAAAGAAAGCCTCCTAAAAGGATATCCGTTGCAATCCCTACCCCATAACATCCCTACGCTAACAATGCATCCTACAAGCGAACTTTCATTGGTATATATGAAATCAAATTATATAATACATACTATTGTGCTATTCCAGAAGCCCTAATTAATTTATCACTAATTTTGCACAATGCCTTTGATACACAAAATTTATACTGCCAATCAGGGAATCATCTTGCTATGGGAAATAGTTGAATCTATACCACAATTATTATCCCTACTGCCCAATCCAGACTACTGGGAAAAGGAAATTGAAAACCTAGGAGCTAACTCAAGAAAAGCAGAGTGGCTAAGCACTAGAATATTATTGTATCATTACTTTCCCCATCAGTTTCCAGCTATAGCCTATAATGAATATGGAAAGCCATTCTTACTTAATAGCTCCTATTCCATATCCATATCACATTCTAAATCATTAGTAGCAATTTTTTTAAATCCCCTTAAAAAAATTGCGATAGACCTCGAAATAGTGCATCCTCGTATTAATAAAATAACAAACAAGTTCTTAAATGAAACTGAATATCAATTTGAATTCTGCGAGCCTGATGAATTAGGACAATGGACCTTGTTATGGAGTGCAAAAGAAACAATGTACAAGTATTATGCACAAAAAGAACTCGCCTTTAAGCAAATTTTTATACAGGCATCAGAAAAAAAAATGAACACTCGTAATCGGGGCATCCTCAGTGCAAGGATCAATGTCGAACCTATTGCGATTTGTAACGTACACTATTTTCGATTCGGCAACTGCTATTTAACTTATTGCATTGAATCCTAATTCCTTTTTTTTTATAACTTTGTACCACATTATTCGCTTGTTGAAATCAATTTTTTCAGGAAGCATTTACCATTGAGTATGAACTTTCAGCTTTATAATTATAATGTCGAAAAATATCATTAGGCGAGTATGTAATTTTAATAAAAAAATACCACAATAAGAAAAGATGATTCTTCATAACCATCCTATACATAATTGGCCTTCAATATCTTTATTGCTAACTATGACAATACTTAGTATTTCAGGCAATCTTCAGTCACAAGATAATTGGGTAATGGAAGAAAAACAAAATCTATTCTATTTCGAAAATCAAGCAGCATCAGAGCTAAATCTCGCTACTTGTGGTGGATTAGCAGCACCTCAATACTCTAAAGCAGATTTAAACAATGATGGTGATTCAGAATTATTTATATTTGATAGAGTGGATAACCACGCCATCGTTTTGGAGCGTATTGATGACACCTGGAGATATAGTCAAGACCTCTTAAAGAATTTTCCTAATACCAATGGTTTCGCGTTGTTGAGAGATTACAATTGTGATGGTATAGCAGACCTTTTTACGAATAGTGGCTCTAACAATGTGGCTATATATACTGGTAGTTATGATGCTGAAAATAAAATAGTCTTCAGTCTATTAATGGATAATATTGTGTGTACGAATGGGGCATTGCTATTAATAGCTCCTTATGACCTACCCGCTATTGCTGATATTAATAACGATGGTTTTATCGATATCCTTACCTTTAACATTAATGGCGGCTTAGTGGAATTTTATCAGAATATGACCGAAAGTTGTGATCAAATTTCATTTAGATTGATGGATGAATGTTGGGGTGATTTTTACGAGAGCGGGCTTAGTACCTTACTGGATTTAGATGATTGTGAAGGGGGCATTATGGAAGGAGCTGCACCTAAAAACGCTCTTCACGCTGGCTCTACCTTATGTGTAATGGATTTCAATAATGACAATCTACAAGAATTATTACTTGGCGATATATTGTATGATAACATAAACCTTGTTTCTAATGATGGCACCAGCGATGATGCACATATATATGCACAAGATCCCGAATTTCCTAGCAATAATACAAGTGTGGATTTAAAAAGTTTTCCAGCTTGCTTTAATATTGACGTGAATGAGGATGGGCTAGAGGATTTGCTCGTAGCTCCAAATTCAGCTGTCCAAATAGAGTCCTATTACTCCACTTGGTATTATGAGAATGTAGGCAGTACTGAAAGTTATCAATTTAGCTTAGTACAAAAAGATTATTTAGTCGATCAGATGGTAGATATAGGCAAATATGCCTACCCTTATTTTTTTGATTACAATGGCGATGGCCTAGAAGATATTGTAATGGGTGTAGGAGAATCCAATGTGATTGATAATACCAATGACATTTCATCTCTATGGCTATACGAACAGTATCAGAGTGAAAACGGTGTTTTAAATTTTCGATTGATCACTAATGATTATTTGTCCTTATCATCCTTATTTTTTATTCATTTAATACCCTCATTTGGTGATATGGATAATGATGGGGATAAGGATTTAGTTATAGGTACAGGAGGATCTGCGTTGCCAGGCCCTACGGACTTTAATGGCACACTCCTATATGTTGAAAATACAACTGGCACTGCGAATGGGATACAGTCATTTGGTGATCCACAATTTATGTTTGGAGGCATTGATGTAGGCCAGTTTAGTGCGCCTGAGCTTTATGATGTAAATGCAGATGGAAAGCTAGACCTGATTATCGGCGAAAAAGTAGGCATCGTAAACTATTATGAAAACACGAGTACGAGTGGTGGTTTCTCTTTTGATGAATTGAGTGATCCAGCATTTGGTTGGGGTGGAGTGGATGTTCGCTATGTTGATGGCATCAATCAACCTACTGGGACAGGCTACGCCATTCCGCGTATCATCACAAGAGATGAGGACGGGACAATGGATCTTTTCGTTAGTTCTGAAAATAATTCAAGACTCTATCATTATGATGGCATTGAAGCACACATCAACGAAGGAAATTTTAACCTAGTGCAAGATACTGTGGCATTTCATACCGGCTTGAGATTTTGCATTGCATTTTTAAAATCCGCTGATCCTAATAAGTACTTGGCAGTAATTGGAAATCAAAAAGGAGGAATATTATCGGCAGAATTCTATAAGAATACAACTGGAATAGCTCCTATAACTCCCCTTTCGAAAATCCAACTATACCCCAACCCAGCGGGTGAATACGTACAAATAGAATCGCCAGTACAAAATGGGGATTACATAGCATACCTGACGATAATCGATATTAATGGAAAAGAATTAATGCGAAATACAATTAATGCGAATAATTTAACACTCGATATATCCATGCTTAAGCCTGGTTATTATTTTGCGCGATT
>CAYZQX010000439.1:0-3386 GCA_964480615.1 uncultured Chitinophagales bacterium
AGACACTGGACAATAGACTCTAGACGCTAGACTTAGTGCAGTTATTGCAACAAGCTTCAGGATCGCAAATCGCTTTAACTAGACTCTAGACACTGGAAAATGGACACTAGACTAAAATCTCTTGTAATAAAAACTCAGGGTCGTAAATCGTAAATCGGGTATCGTGAATCGCGAAAAAGCGATAGGGATAGGAGGGGTTTGTGTTGGGGTGGCGGGCTTTCAACAGCTTGAAATTAATAAAGCCGAAAGCCCGCCACCCCAGCACCGGAGCGTCAGCAAATCGAGCTTGCGAAGATTCTGATGGCCTTTAAAAAACTAATAAAATCAGAAAGCCTTGTATAGCCCGGGCCGCAGGCATCGCCCATAATTACTTTCCTATGTTATTGATAGGTTGTGTAATCAATAGTAGTTAATTGATTTTGTTATATGCCTATGGCTTATTACTCGTTGTAAAATTTCGTTAGCAAAATCGTTAAGGTCGCATCCTATAAAGGCAATATGCCCTATTCGCTATTATAATTCTTTGTATCGATAATAAAATTATAAAATAGAAAATATTGGTGGGGGCTAGATTATTCGAATTGGTTACATCGCTAATCTTTGCTTAATTTGATTATCTTTGTGATTATGATTCCTCCTAAGTACATGGCATATCATTGTGTTCTGTTTTTATTCTTCATGTTGACTATTCATGAAGAAATGTGGTGTCAATCGAAACTCAATGAATTAGTGCAGAACAAGCTAGCCGATGAGGACGATACCTTAAAAATATTAAGTTGGAATATATATATGCTGCCTCCACTCATTAAATTTACAGGCAAGCTAAAAAGAGCGAAGGCAATAGGAGAGATGCTCGCTCAAACCGACTACGATTTATTGGTATTTCAAGAGGGTTTTCATAGACGTGCTAGAAGGGTGCTGAGAAAATATTTGGATCATGTATATCCCTATCAAATAGGACCTAATGGCATCATACCTGTTTCATTTAGTACCAATAGTGGTATATGGTTTTTTTCAAGAAAACCGATCACTCAAGTTGATCATATAGTGTATGAGAAAAAATCGGGCTTCGATAATCGGCAAGCGCGTAAAGGTGCAACGATGATCACTTATAATCACAAAGGCAAGGATATACAGATTATAGGCACACATCTAAACTCAGGTGGAAAACCCAAGGTCAGACTGAGCCAAGTACAACAGATACAAGATGAATTAATACAACCTTATCAATCAAAAAGTACTCCTATTATCATAGCTGGTGATTTTAATATTGACAAATTTGATACGCTTACCTATAACGCCATGATTTCGATACTAAAGGCAGAAGATGGAGCATTAGCGGACAATGTAATATATACTGCCGATGCGGCCATTAATCAACTGAATGAATATGGTCAGAGCTGTATAGACTATCAATTGTATAAATCCAATGGTTGTAAGTATCGCTTCATAAGACGATCTTGTCCAGTGATAAAGTACGAATGGAGTACATATTACAGCGATCTATCTGACCACCAGCCAGTTGCCCTCGAAATTGTATTTTAATATGTTGTACATATCTGTCGATGGTATTAAATTTTTTACTAATGTATTATTAGATTAGTGGATAAATGAAAATTGAATGATAAACCTTAACATAATAATAGTTCAGCTATGAAACCATTATATGATTACATCATTATAGGCTCGGGATTTGGTGGCAGTGTGAGTGCTATGCGTCTTACTGAGAAAGGGTATAGCGTATTGGTAATAGAAAAGGGAAAGCGCTGGCGGGCTGAAGATTTTCCTAAGTCTAATAGATCACTGCATAAATATTTATGGATGCCAATGATTCGATTTTTTGGGATTCAGCAATTGAGTTTTTTTAAGGAAGTATTTGTATTGAGTGGAGTGGGTGTAGGCGGTGGAAGCCTAGTGTATGCCAATACTTTGTTAGAACCACCTGATGTGTTTTATCAGAATTCAGTGTGGTCAAGTTTTAAGAATTGGAAAGAAACATTGGCACCATTTTATAGAGAAGCTAAGAGAATGTTAGGTGCCACACCAGCTAATAATCATTATGCTGAAGATAATATATTGCGCGATATAGCAACAGATATGCAGCGTGAAAATAGTTTTTATAATGTGAATGTAGGCGTGTATTATGGCGATACGAAAATGGAGAAGGATCCCTATTTCGATGGACAAGGGCCTATGAGAAAAGGATGTATAGAATGTGCGGGCTGCATGGTGGGCTGTAGGTATAATGCCAAGAATACACTGGATAAGAATTATCTTTTTTTTGCTGAAAAACAAGGCGCCGAAATATTGCCTGAAACTGTTGTCACTAAGATAGAATATGATGATGCGACACAGTCTTATATCATTACTACTCAGTCAAGCACGTCCTTTATTGGTCATAAAACAACAACCTATCGAAGTAAGGGATTGGTGGTAAGTGGAGGGGTATTAGGTACACAAGAATTATTATTGAAACAGAAATATCAATACAAAACCTTGCCCAGACTATCGGATACACTTGGTCATAATCTGAGGACTAACTCAGAGTCAATCTGTGGTGTCATCGATGGCAACCAAAAATTAAATCATGGTATTGCGATAAGCAGTGGTTTTCATCCTACGGATGATACACATATTGAAATTGTAAAATTTCCTGATCGTTCTGATGCTATGCTTCGATTAGCCACATTAGCTACAGGCGATGGTGCTTGGCCTTCGCGTATAATAAAATTAATGGGCAATATCCTAACAAAGCCCAAGCAATTTATACGTTCATTTTTTGCGACTAATCCAGCATCCAATGGCATCATATTATTAGTCATGCAAACCTTAGATAATAAAATGAAAATGGTATTGAAACGCGGTTTGTTTGGGTATAATATGAAGATGGATAATAGCGAAAATAAAGACAAGAAAGTTCCTGTGTATATTCCTACAGGTCAAGAGGTGATGCATCGTTATGCCGATAAAGTAAGTGGTGTCCCGCTCAATGCTGCAACCGAAATATTTTTTAATATGAGCACGACTGCACATATATTAGGTGGCTGTCCGATGGGCAGTACAAGTGCAACAGGTGTAGTAAATGAATATTTCCAAGCATTTGGATACCCGAATATGTATATACTGGACGGATCAATAATACCATGCAATTTAGGCGTGAATCCCTCACTTACGATAACTGCACTATCGGAATATGCCATGAGTCATATAGCAGCAAAAGATCACAATGAATGAGCGTATCTCAGTCTTACATTACTGTGTTATTCATAATAGTAATAATAGGTGTACTTGCTCAAGCATTTTTTTTTACAAGTCATTATGGCGATGCCTGCGGCCCGGGCTATTTCTGGCTTATAGATTGCTTTTGGCGAGCCAGAATCTGCACC
>CAYZQX010000440.1:0-3382 GCA_964480615.1 uncultured Chitinophagales bacterium
GCCTCCTAAAAGATAGAAGCGAAAAGCCCGGGCCTGTAAGGCATCGCACTATTCTAATTGATTCGTGCTATTGAACATGTCCTAATGAGTCCTAAACTTCATAGTGATTATTGGTATTTATAGCTTATTGATTACCTTGCATAATTCTTTTGGCTTTTTTTCTTATGGGCTATGTCGTATTTCACCTAATCGCATTTTACATTGTGCACTCGCTGTTAGCGACTGCAAAGCTGAAGAAGATTGCAAAGCAAGAATGGCCTTCCATTTTTAAGTATTATAGATTATTGTACAACCTCCTTTCGATTCTGTGGCTGACCTTTATAGTGAAACTATGTGTATATGAATGGGGTCTAAGTGAGCCTATTTTTAAATCGCATTGGGTGCTGGGATTAGTATTACTGGGTATGGGATTTCCAATCGTATTTGGCTCTTTAATGCAAATAGATATTAAATCCTTTAATGGGATAAGGAGTGATGATGAAAAAAATCCTCCGATCTTGACACAGAATGGTTTGTATGGCTTAGTGAGACACCCTTTATACTTAGGAGTTATCCTTTCACTAATAGGTTTATTAGCTTTGCATTTTTCACAATTCACTTTGTCCTTAGTAATTATTACTATTGCCTATATACTGATAGGCATTGAGCTAGAAGAAAAAAAATTGACAGTTGAGTTTGGTAAGGATTATGTGCTTTATCAACAAAAAATTAAAAAATTAATACCCTTTATATATTGAAATTAGATGAGTGATTTTTTCTATTGCATGCTTACCCCCATTGGTTATTTACACATTGTTACAACCGACCTGGGGTTAAAAAAAATTGAGTTTAGTGACAAGCAATTGCCCAATTCGCCAATTCTATCAGGCCTGTTAGAACTTACCATTACACAGCTAAACGCCTATTTTAATGGCAGCCTAAAGCGATTTGAATTGCCATTGATATATGAAGGCAGCGATTTTCAGATTCAAGTGTGGAATGAATTAATAAAAATTCCTTTTGGCCATACTTGTACGTACAAGGAGTTAGCTGAAAAAATTGGTCAACCTAAAGCAGTTAGAGCAGTAGGACTCGCGAATAATAAAAATGAAATTCCTATTGTAATTCCTTGCCACCGTGTCATAGGGAGTAGTGGGAAGTTAGTGGGCTACGCAGGAGATATATGGCGCAAGAATTGGCTACTACAGCACGAGCGCAAGATAGAATTTGGAATCAATACTTTGTTCTAAAAAATGATAATATGGTTTATATATTAGGCAGTTTTACAATAAATATTTTATATTGCGTCATCAGTTCATGAAAAGTTTGTATTTCATATCAATATTGTCTTGTTTAATAATTGCCATCTCCTATTCGAGTTGCAGTTACAATGAGCGATATGAATCTCCTACTAAGCATCTCCAGGCTAAGGGAGATGTGCATTATGGCGGCGTGTTTAAGATGAATGAAGATGAATATCTTAGAAGCCTATATCCGCTCAATATTACGGAGGTTAGCGGACATAGAATTGCCAATCAGGTGTATGAAGGTCTTGTGAGATTCGATCAGGAGGATTTGAGTATTATGCCTAATCTAGCCGAGTCCTGGACCATCGATAGCAGTGGTACCATCTATACCTTTAAACTCCGAAAAGGTGTTGTGTTTCATGATGATCCCTGTTTTGAAAATACCAATGGAAAAGGGAGAGCCGTCAAAGCAAGTGATTATAAATATTGCTTCGATCGGTTGTGTGCCAGCGATGTAAATAATAAAGGTTACGAGTTTATTAAAGATCGAATAGCAGGTGCAAAAGTATATCATGAACTTACTGCCAATAATCAATATCCTCCTGAGGGTTGTAGTGGTATTAAGGTGATAGATGACTATACAATACAAATAATATTAGCTAAGCCCTATGGCGGATTTATTAATATTCTGTCCCTTCCATTTGCCTACCTATATGCGCCAGAGGCAGTTGATTATTATGGCGATGATATGCGCATAAAAACAGTAGGTACAGGACCATTTATACTCTATAAGATAAGGGAAAATGATGTGGCGATTCTTAGGCGTAATCCCCATTATTGGGATCACGATTCATTAGGTAATCAATTGCCCTATTTAGACGGTATTCGCTGGTCATTTATTGCAGATCAAAAATCAGCACTCTTAGCATTTAAGAAAGGAGATATTGATTTGTTGTTCCGTCCACCATTAGAACTTGTGGATGAAATCGTAGATAGAGAAGGCAACCTGTTAGGTGAATACAAATCCTTTCAGTTTCAGGAGGAACCCTCTATGACAATTCAATTTTATGGATTCAAAAATCAAGGAACACTATTTAATAACAAGAAGTTAAGACAGGCATTTAGCTATGCAGTTGATCGCAAAAAAATAGTCGATTTCACCTTAAAGGGTGCAGGCTTTCCAGGCATTTATGGGGTAGTGCCTCCCGCGTTTCCCTCCTATGATGCTACACAAATTAAAGGCTATAATTTTGACCCACAGAAGGCCAGAAAATTGTTAGCAGAGGCGGGGTATCCAGGGGGTAAAAATTTTCCAAATCTGGAGCTGCAAATCAATAGCGGTGGAGGCCGTAATGAGCAGGTTGCCGAAGCAGTACAAAAGATGCTCAATGAAAATCTAAATATCAATATCTCGATAGTTAAAATGCCATTCGCACAGCACTTGGAAGCCATAGAAACAAGCCGTACAGAATTTTATAGGTTCGGATGGATAGGCGATTACCCTGATCCTGATAATTTTCTGATGCTCTATTTTAGTGAATTTATTCCACCTACTATGGAAGAGCGTTCTTACCTAAATAATACACGCTATAAGAATACTAAGTATGATGAGTATTTTCGTGCTGCACAAGCCGAAGTCGATGAAAAGAAGAGAAATCAATGGTATGCAATGGCTGATCAAACAGCGATTGATGATGCCCCTGTGCTTGTATTGTATTATGAAAAAGATAGGCGATTGCTGCAAGCCGATGTGCGCAATTTTCCACAAAATGCTATGGAATATAGGTTATTGAGAGATGTGTATTTTGCTCAATAATTGGAGCAAGCGCTATCATCCACAATACCTTTTCATCAAATACTTTTGTTGTTAATCATCAAGACATTCTTATACGCATAAGAATTAGTTTAGCTAAAATAATGCAAGCAATAATTAGGGCTTGCAAAATAAGTCATAATTATGCAATTTTGGCGATGCCTGCGGCCCGGGCTCTACGCTATACTCCTCGCTACTTGCTGAATAGTTTATTTTCAATGGCAAGCAAGAATCTTCGCTATCGCTCGATTTCTAAAGTCGCTGTGGGGTGTGCTTGCGAATTTAGTATTTTTTCTAATTGCAACAAGAACCTGCGCTATCGCTTGGTTTGCTGCGATCCCTA
>CAYZQX010000441.1:0-3382 GCA_964480615.1 uncultured Chitinophagales bacterium
GTGGCAAGTTCAATGGATTAGCGATTGTACAGGTTGAAACTGTACAAGGCACAGCTAAGTTCAAAGTTCAGGTAGGCAAGTAATAAACCTAATTATTTATTATATATACCCTTTGTACTTATGTGCAAAGGGTTTTTTTATTTAACATTATTTTGAATGAAGATAATTGTTAATGCGATTGTCGCAATTGTTATTAGCCTATTTTTTTCTCCCTTCGCTTATTCGCAAGTCTATATTAGCGAGTTGAGCTATCGTTTTATCAATAAAGAATCGAATCCAAAAAATCGAACTGCCTCATTCATAGAACTCCATAACAATGGCAAGAAAAAGGTTGATCTTCACAAAGCAAGTATAACCAGAGTAAGGGATGGCAATAAAAAGAAGTTTAATTTCCCAGATATGGAATTGGGTACAAGGGAATATCTAATGATAATTGCCGATAATCCAGAAAGTCGAATTACAGGACATCATTATGAAACCATGATTGATGTTAATGAAGAATGGAAATATTCTGAACTCAATGAAATACCAGGCGATGACTGGTATAATCCAGAATACAATGATGATGCTTGGGAAACAGGTTGTAGTGGTTTTGGGTTTGGAGATAGGGATGATTGTACACACACATTTGGCAAACGTGGGGTAATTATTAGAAAGGAAATAGTGCTCGCACATGAGTGCTATAATCATTATGTGGCACATATAGATTATGACGACGCTTATGTACTTTACATCAATGGAATTGAAGTATCCAGGGCTAATATTGGTGTCAAAAATATACCTCTATCCAATAAGGATTTTCCCTACCTCACACACGCTGCTGCTTTGCCTTACGAAGAGACACCAACTACTATTATTATTCCTGACACCTTAATGCAGCTAGGAAATAATAGTATTGCATTGATAGGAGTAAATTTTGATGAGACCAGTAGTGATCTAAGTCTATTGATGACCTTGCAAGGACTCACAGCCAACGACCAAATCATTCGTACACCAGTGAAGAAGTGGATGAGGCTGAGTCCTCCATTACTTGCTACAGGATTTAATATTTTTGAGGGAGATTCAATCTATTTTATGATGGATAAAGAGAAGGTGGTACAGCGCGTGTTAGTCAGTAAACTAGAGCAGGATGAATCAATGTGCTTTGACCCTAATTTAAAACCTAGCTACTGTAATAACGCCACACCTGGGGCTCAAAATTCAGAGAGTACAACCCTGCGATTATCTGCTCCTATACTGATCATTGAATCGGGAAAATACAAGCAGGGATTGACCCTCATACCTCCTGAATCAATTGCAAATGCTACTTGTCATTATACAATGAATGGTTCAGAACCCACAAGTGAAGACCCTATATTCAATCAAAACATTGAATTGAATAAGTCAGCCGTAATAAGACTGAAGTATATCCTTGAAAATGGATATGGTTCGCCTACTAAATCCTATACCTATTTGATAAATGAAGAAACTAAATTGCCCATTGTTTCCCTTATAACATCTTCAAAGTATTTGTTCGATGATAGTACAGGAATATATCAAAAAGGCATAGTGAATGACACGGTTTTTCCTTATTATTCTGCTAATTATTGGAAGCCTTGGGAATATCCAGCGACAGTTCAATTTTTTAATACTCGAGGTCATTTTAAATATGAATGTAGTGTGGGAGTAAGCATCAATGGTGGAGGTTCAAGAACCAAAAAAATGAAATCATTGAGATTAAGTGCTGGAAAAGAATATGGTAATAATCGCATCGACTACCCATTTTTTGGCACTTCCGATACGGTGACAATTCGCAAGTGTGTATTGCTGAAAAACGGTGGTCAAAACTTTGAACAGTCCTATATGACCGATGAATTATTGCACAGCATAGCTGCCAAAACTGGTCACCTGTTAACTCAAAATTACCAGCCCTATATATTGTATATCAATGGTAAGTATTGGGGTATTCACAATGGTCGCGATCGATATAGCAGGCATTATTTTTCTGAATATTTTAATTATAATGACCGTTACTTAGATCTTATAGGTGGCGGTGGCTCCATAATATACGAAGGCCAAAATACAGATTACATGAAACTCAGAGCCTATATGCTCAAAGAGGATTTGGCTGACACAACCCACTATCATTATGTAAAAGATAGACTTGATATTGAAAATTTTATTGCCTATTTCATTATGAATATCTATGCTAAAAATAACGACTGGAATCGATTGAATAATGTAAAAATATTTAGGACTCAGGAAAGCCCTAAGTGGCAATATCTTCTAGTGGATTTGGATTTAAGTATGGGTCGTCGAACGAATAGCAATGAGAATTACATTAAGTACATAATGGAAGAAGACTACATACACTTTTCATTATTCAAATCGCTGCTTCGGAATACTGAATTTAAAGAACAGTTTATTAGAACATTTCACTCGTATTTAGCTGAAATATTGAGCCCTGACCTTGTGATTAGTGAAATACAAAATATATCGGATCTGCTAAAAGCTGATATGGTGAGGCATCAAGCTAGATGGCAAGGCAAGTATGCTGACTGGCTTAAGAGCGTCGATGACTTGATTAATTATGCGAAGGAAAGACCAGCAGAAATATCGAAAGATTGGGAAGCTTACTTCAAAGAAGAATTTTAATAAGAAGGCTAGATTTTAGTAGCCCTAATTCGTGGCTGCTCAATACTAAAAATTAAAAGATTATGGCGATGCCTTACAGGCCCGGGCTATTCGTTCCTATCTTTTAGGAGGCTTGCTATTACAATTTTATATTTTATTACTTTCTCAGTAGTCCTACAATCATTAGAGCTAATGAAAAGAAGATGCCTCCTAAAAGGATATCCACTGCTATCCCTATCGCTTAAACCAAACACTGGACAATAGACTCTGGATACTAGACTTTAATTCGCAATATCTTGTGACAGAAAATTAAAATTTAAAACCCTGAAGGCTTGTCTTTACTATTGTATTATCGTAAATCATTTAATAGATACTGGACATTAGATACTAGACACTAGACTTTTGTAGTTTCTATTACTAGCATCAGGATCAAAAATCCTGTATCGGCAATCGTTTTTATAGACTCTGGGCACTGGACTTTATGTAGTGACTGCCACAAACATCATGATCGTAAATCGCTTTAACTAGACTCTAGACACTGGATAATGGACACTAGACTTTATGTAGTTACTGCAACAAGCTTCAGGGTCGTAAATCTCTTGAACTAGACTCTAGACACTGGATAATGGACACTTGACTTTAACTAGTCATGTCAACAAACTTCAGGATCGTAAATCAATTAATACTTATTGCAGTTGCTTCAACTAGATTCAATGTTGTGCGTGCCTAAAATAGCTTGACAAATATAATAAATTATTTTGATTCAAAT
>CAYZQX010000442.1:0-3380 GCA_964480615.1 uncultured Chitinophagales bacterium
GAAGAATAACAAACATATTATGGGATTAATTGAAAAAATGCAAGTTTTTTTTGATCTTTTTAATAAAAAACAACAAACTAGTCTAAAAATAAACTACTTTTGCTTAAAGTTTTAGAGTAAAGGCTAGATTGATTACTTAAAGGGTAAAGAGTTAGCTGTTAATCGTAACTGGTAATCAAATTGTTTTAGTATATTTTAGTAATATGAATCTTTATGTTTCAAACTTGAGCTTTAGAGTTCAAGACGGAGATCTGCAGAGAATCTTCGAATCGTTTGGTGAAGTCACATCAGCCAAAGTAATTACAGACCGCAATACCGGACGTTCGCGTGGGTTTGGTTTTGTTGAAATGGCCAATGATGATGAAGCCCAGGCTGCCATTCAGCAACTCAATGGAAAAGAAGTAGAAGGACGCCAATTAGGTGTTTCTGAAGCCCGACCTCAGACAGAAAGACGTGATTTTGGCGGAAACCGTGGTGGTGGAAATAATTTTAGAAGAAACTAAGATTATAACACCGTTATAAGATCCAAAGCCATTCCTTAATCGGAATGGCTTTTTGCATTTATAGCTTTCCTATTCGCCAATGTTTTCAACTCCGTAACATAGGAAAGAGTTTTCAGTTTCTATACTGTCCTACCAACTACAATAAAAAAAAACAAAGCCCCAACCAATTCGATAATTCACTAATTCTAAAAAGGGTGAATGAGTTGGGTAATTATTACGATGGGACCTATTCTGACCACTTAGGACTTGCTAAATAACGCTGAAATCTTATATTGTAATAAGTTCTAGTTGTTATAAATACAATGGATATTCACACAATTTTTATTGGTTTCCGCAAAAAAGCTTGTATCATAAATAATAAATGTCATCTCATAGACATTGCTTATGCAAGTTGTATTCGCGATAGGGATGCGGAATGGTTTAGTCTTATTCACTGACTCCCATCATTGATGTCTTAGGGAAACTATGTCAGTGTAAACATTGGTTTATGTATAGAGAAACAAATAAGGAGTCAGTGAATAAGACCGAAACGCAGTGTAGCCTGGAGCAGCCCGGGCCGGAGGCATCGCCATAATCCTATTCCTTTGATCATAATCATATAAGTCTTCTTATCCTGTAATTCTTCCTGATTATACACTAAAAACCTTACTTTAATCCATAAACGATATAGCTAGTCCATGTCCAATCTAAGATATTAGATCCAAAAATTTCAGAGCTTGTGTAATATTTTAAAACTAATACATACCTTTACGTCTAATCCTTTTTGGATTATAAACTGGAATTAAAAGCAATTGAACAATTATGAGTAAAAATGAAGGTTGGGGATCGAGAGTTGGTCTTATCCTAGCGATGGCAGGCAATGCAGTTGGGTTAGGCAATTTTTTGCGATTTCCCGTGCAAGCTATTCAGAATGGTGGGGGAGCCTTTATCATCCCCTATTTGGTTTGTTTTATATTTATGGGCATACCCCTTTTATTTGTAGAATGGTCGATGGGACGATTTGGTGGCGTACGTGGCTATCACAGCACCCCCTTTATTTTTAATTCCATGGATAGGCGCTCTTTTTGGAGATATGTTGGCGTTTTTGGGATATTCACGAATATAGCGGTAGCAGCTTATTATTGCTATCTCGAATCATGGACATTGTCCTGGGCCTATCACTCTGTAGCAGGCAGTTTTAATGGACAGTCGCAGGAGGAAGTAGCCAGTTTTTTTGGCAACTATGTGAGCCTTACTACTTGGGAACCCATTATTTTTTGGATTCTCTGCTTAATTCTCAATACGTGGATATTGTCAAAGGGACTAAGTGGTGGTGTAGAAAAAGTAGCAAAAATAGGAATGCCTATCTTGATCTTATTTGGCATTTTCCTCGCCATAAAAAGTGTGACTATCAAGGCGGGAACGGATGGTGCAATATTCGACGGATTAAAAGGATTAAATTTCCTATGGACTCCCGACTTTAGTACGATATGGTCAGCTAAGGTATGGCTGGCCGCGGCAGGACAAATATTTTTTACCCTATCAGTAGGGATGGGAACCATACACTGCTATGCCTCTTATGTGCGACAAAAAAATGATATAGCTCTCAATTCTATGAGTGCAGGCTGGATGAATGAATTTGTAGAAGTGGTATTAGGTAGTGCCATACTAATACCTATTGCAGTGAGTTATTTAGGCATTGAAAAAGTAGTGGAAATGACTAAGACAGGGGGACTAGGTTTAGGATTTAAGACCCTACCCTATTTGTTTGCCCAATGGGGGCCATTGTTATCAGCTGTAGCAGGTTTTATGTGGTTTGGTTTACTATTTTTTGCGGGCATTACCTCTTCACTAGCGATGGGCACCCCCTGTATGGGATTTATGGAAGATGAATTCAAGTGGAGTACTTCGAAATCCGCATGGGCATTTGGCCTCGTAGTACTTATACTCGGACTACCTACTGTATTGTGGTTCAATCAAGGGGTATTTGATGAATATGATTATTGGGCTGGCACAGTTTCTTTGGTCATATTTGCCTTATTTGAAATAATACTATTTGCTTGGGTATTTGGAATGGATCGAGGATGGAAAGAAATTAATAGTGGGGCTGATATAAAAATACCAACTGTATTCCGTTTCATCATTAAGTATGTAACACCATTATTCTTAGCAGCGGTATTTATAGGTTCATTGCCAACAATTATTGAAAACTTGATAGGTAAAAATATCCCTGCAGAAAATTTCTGGTACGTGCAGTTCTCTCGACTATTATTATTGTTATTGTTCTTAGCAATATGTCTATTAGTTTATACTGCATATAAAAAGAGGGAGCGTGAAGGCCGCTTTATTAATTAAGCATTATTATTTATATCCCTATCGTATTATTAAAAAATCACCATCATTTTATTAATTAACAAAAGAAAATTATACCAACAATTTTCTTAACCATAAATGCCAAAATATTATGAATACCAGTGCAATTATTATGTTAGTTGCCTCAGAGGCGATAATTACATATTTCACTATTTATTTTTTCATTAAAGTCCTAAAGTCGCCAGGCCCTAAGGAAGAAAATGAAGAAGGACAGCCAACATTTTTTGAGGCTGATTAATACTCGAATAGTCGTTTTACAGTTAATGAAAATTTATGCATAATGCTTTTGATTCTATCACAATTCATTAACTTATAAACCTATCTTTCAGGTTCTCCTCGTTACTAATAGCTAGGCATAGCCCCTGTGTATAGCTCCCACAAGACCCTAAAGCAATCAACCAATTATATAAAGGGGTGAAGCAATTAATACATTGCTCGCCCCTTTCTTTTTTTTTATAACTGCTATTAATTAGTCTTTCCTTAAAAACTCTGTAACCCTTATTGGATAAAGAATTTTTCAAGAAA
>CAYZQX010000443.1:0-3370 GCA_964480615.1 uncultured Chitinophagales bacterium
CTCATTATTGTATTATCGTAAATCCAAAATCGTGAATCGTAAATCGCGCCAGCCCCATCGTAAATCGCGCAGCCAGCGATAGGGATAGGAGGGGTTTGTGATGTGGTGGCGGGCTTTCATCAGCTTGAGATTAATAAAGCCGAAAGCCCGCCACCACAGCACCGAAGCGACAGCGTAGCCCTGTATAGCCCGGGCCTTTAGGCATCGCCATAATAATATTTACAATAAATAATTTAATGCATTATGCATCTAACTCACCAGCGATTACATTGAGACTACTCATGGTAACGATGGCATCGGATAGCAATTGTCCTTGTATCATTTCAGGATAGGCTTGGTAGTATATGAAGCAGGGTCTTCGGAAGTGGAGGCGGTATGGATTGCGTCCTCCATCGCTGATCAAGTAATAACCCAATTCGCCATTGCCACCTTCAACCGGATGATATACTTCACCCTTCGGAATATCGATCTCTCCCATAACAATTTTGAAATGCCAGATCAATGCTTCCATACTATTGTAAACATCCTGTTTTGGAGGCAAGTAGAATTCAGGCACATCGGCATGGTGTGATCCATTAGGCATGTTTTCCATTGCGAATTTGATCATCTTTATACTCTCCCACATTTCCGTGCTGCGCACACAATAGCGATCGAATGTATCACCATTCGTACCTATAGGGATTATGAAATCAAAATCCTCATAAGAGGAATAAGGAGAGAATACACGCACATCATAATCAACACCACAAGCACGTAGATTAGGTCCAGTAAAGCCATAGTTCAATGCCCGTTCAGCATTAATGGCCCCTACACCGATGGTACGATCCATAAAAATTCTATTGCGTGTTACTAATCGCTCAAACTCATCGAGTACTATGGGAAATTCCTTTAAAAATAATTCGAGCTTCTTGTAGGTTGTATCATTGAAATCCCTTTCAAATCCACCTATGCGACCTATATTTGTTGTAAGCCTTGCCCCACAGATCTCTTCGTATATTTCATATATTTTTTCTCTTTGCTGGAATACATATAAGAATCCTGTAAGCGCGCCAGTATCGACTGCAAGTACTGAATTACATATTATGTGGTCGGCTATACGAGCGAGTTCCATGATGATTACGCGCATGTAATCAACTTTTTTAGGCGTTTTAATTCCTAATAGTTTTTCCACTGTGAGATGCCAGCCTATATTATTAATTGGCGATGAACAATAATTAAGGCGATCGGTAATCGGTGTTATTTGATAATATGGGCGATGCTCGGCAAGTTTTTCAAATGCACGATGTATATATCCAATAGTAGGTTCTCCGCTGTGTATGCGCTCTCCATCCATCTTTAGCACATTCTGGAATATGCCATGTGTGGCAGGGTGGGTAGGTCCTAAATTGAGGATATTGTATTGTTTTTCCTCTATTTTGTTTTGTATGCTATGTGGATCAGCGTGATGCTGCGTTTCAATTTTCGACATATTGGTTTTTTATTTTTATCTGCCAAAAAACAAATCAATCTTATCTTCTCTCGTTTGGTCCTCCAGCGGATATTGCTTTAACATAGGATGATAGTTCATATCTTCCATATTTAGTATTCTCCTAAGATCGGGATGTCCCTTGAACTTAATACCAAAAAAATCAAAGGTTTCTCTTTCCATCCAATTGGCGCTGCTAAATACATTGGTTAGGCTAGGGACTTCTGGATGTCGCTCGGATACATAAACTTTTAACCTTAATCTATAATTATGCAAGAGGCTGTGTAGGTGATATACCACTGCTAATTCCTTGCCCTGGTCATGGGGATAATGCACACCACATAGATCAGTTAGAAAAATAAATTGAAAGGGCTGATGGTCGCGCAACCACGTGATGATTTCAGCTATTTTTTCCGTAGGAACGGTGAGGGTCAGCTGTGTGTATGGTTCTTCGGCGTTTTGGATTGCTGACGCTCCAAATACGCTAATCAGCTCGCTTAATACTTCTTCGTTGGTAAGTGCCATAAAATATTTTTATTCGATACCGTATTTATTCATCAGCTCCTTGTATTGTTCTGACTTTCGACGCATGAATGATTCGTTTTTTACAAGTTCCTGAATCTGTGTGATGCCTTGCAATATTTGTTCCGGACGGGGTGGACAGCCAGGAACATATACATCCACCGGTATTACTTGGTCAATGCCTTGCAATACGCTATAGGTGTCAAATATCCCACCACTGCAAGCACAAGCGCCCACTGATAATACCCATCGAGGCTCTGCCATCTGAAGATACACTTGACGGAGTATAGGTGCCATTTTTTTGGAGATGGTACCCATAACCATTAATAAGTCGGCCTGCCTAGGGCTAAAGCTCAATCGCTCACTCCCAAAACGTCCGAGGTCATAGTTAGATCCCATAGTGGCCATAAACTCGATACCACAGCATGAGGTGGCAAATGGCAAGGGCCAAAGCGAATTAGCTCTCGCCAGTCCGATTACTTTCTCAAATGAAGTAAGGGAATAGCCTGGTCCATCAAAACTAGGCGGTGCCGCGGCAATTTTTATATCGCTCATATTTTCCCCTTTATTATTTATAATTAATAATGATTTTTTTTAATTCAGATTAGCATGTTTTTATTTGAAAAAAAAGCAATTTATCGGAATATTATTCCCATTTTAATGCGCCCTTTTTCCATATATAGATGAAGCCTAAAAGCAATGGTGCTATAAATAAAAACATTTTAAAAAAGCCTGCAACGCCTAATGCTTGGAAATTGACAGCCCAAGGGTAAAAAAATATTACCTCTACATCGAATAGGACAAAAAGTATTGCGGTTAAAAAATACTTGATCGAAAATGGCAATCTTGCATTTCCATGGCTTTCAATCCCGCATTCAAAACTCTCTAATTTTTCCTTGGTGTCCCTTTTAGGACCTAGCAGATGGGTGGCCAAAAAGGTTACCCCTACAAATCCTAAGGCTACAACTATTTGTAGCAATATGGCTATATAATCGCTGCTAATGGCAGAATTCATCGCTTGTCGAAATTTTGTACAAAGGTAATGTTTACCAAGCAAATAAGCATTATTTATTTGCATCAAAATTAATACCTAGATCATGGGTCGTCGCTTTCCATTTTTGGAATATGGGAATAGGTGCAACCATTTGCCTAAGGTTTGGTTAATAAGTTAAAATTTTTTTATTTTTTTGGGCGATGCCTTACAGGCCCGGGCTGCTCCAGGCTACACTTCGTTTCGGTCTTATTCACTGACTCCTTATTTATTTCTACATATAATCCGCTGTTTATAACAACTCAGTTTACCTAACCCATCAGTGATGGGAGTCAGCGAATAAGACTAAACCATTCCGCATCCCTATCGTTGTGCCACGAACAGACTAGTCT
>CAYZQX010000444.1:0-3366 GCA_964480615.1 uncultured Chitinophagales bacterium
TCCAGTTAGCTGCCTCTAAAGGGCTGCAAATTTCTGAAATTTTATTGAAATATTCAGCAATATGAGGCGATTCAGTTAAAATTATGGCGTCTTCGGCTTTGATTTTTAGATTATTAACAAATTTTAATCTAATTTCTGAAGGAGAAATTGGCATTTCTCTCTTGATTTTTTCCAAATAGTCCGATTGAATGATTACTGGTGGCAGATCGGGGTCAGGAAAATAGCGGTAGTCAAAAGCCATTTCTTTACTGCGCATTGAAAAGGTCGTACCGGTAGTAGGATTAAATCCACGTGTTTCTTGGATGACCGATTCACCATTTTTAATCAATTTCAATTGTCTGTCAAATTCATATTCCAATGCCTTCTTTATAAAACGGAGGGAATTCATGTTTTTTATCTCAGTCCTTGTCCCCAGTTGATCGCTGCCTACAGGTCTAATCGAAATATTGGCATCACAGCGGATACTACCCTCTTGTAAGTTTCCATCGCATATCCCTAGAAACATAGCTTCTGATCTTAGGGCACTTATAAAGGCAGCAGCTACTTGTGGATGGTGAATACAGGGTTCGGTAACTAATTCGAGCAAGGGAACCCCTGCCCTATTGAGATCAATATAAGAGTACACATCATCCACATCATGAATGCTCTTCCCAGCATCTTCCTCAAGATGAATTTTATGAATGAAAACTCGTTCAGTGACGCCGTCGATATCTAAGTCTAAATGACCCGCTTTGCAAATACTTTTTTTGTCCTGAGTGATTTGATAACCTTTGGGTAAATCGGGGTAGAAATAGTTTTTTCTATCAAAAATACTTACTGGTGCAATGGTGCAATTGGTTGCAAGGCCCAGTTTGCAAGCGAATTCTATTGCTTTTTTATTGACCATGGGGAGTGTACCAGGATGCGCAAGGGAAATAGCGCTAGTATGATCATTGGCTGCACCACCAAAACTGGCAGAATCACGGCAAAATAGTTTGGAATCAGTTAGTAATTGTATGTGAATTTCTAAGCCACATACCATTTCATAACCATCCCTTTGAAACTTTATCATCTTATCGTATTGGTAGGCTGTGTTAGCTAAATTGTTTTTCTAAATGTGCCAAAGCTGCTTGCAATCCATCGAGGTTTTTTCCGCCAGCAGTTGCATAAAATGCTTGACCGCCACCGCCACCATTGATCGATTTAGCAGCATCACGTATGATATTTGCAGCATTCCATCCTCTTGACTTAGCCAGCTCTTCGTCGATCATTAAACTGATCATTGGCTTACCATCAATTACAGTAGCCATACCGAGCACGATATTAGCAACCTCTCTTTTTAGATCAAAGGCTATTTTTTTCATTGCATCAGCATGTCCTATATCTGATATTCCGATGTAAAGTTTGATGCCATTGATGTCCTTTAGCTTTGCTTGAATAGATACCTTTTCAGCATCGGCTTTCTGCCACAGGACTTGTTCAAGCTCTTTTTTTAGATTATTATTTTCAAGCAATAAATCTTGTACCGATTGTTCGATATTCTTAGGGTTATTGAGCAATGAATGAATCTTATCTAGTTCAGCGGCTTTGGATTGCAAATATTCAATTGCTTTAGCACCAGTCAATGCCTCAATTCTCCGCACACCAGCTGCTACAGAGCCTTCGGAGATTACCTTACACAATTGTATCTGCCCAGTATTGCTGACATGTGTACCACCACATAACTCCCTACTATAATCTTTATCGAAGGTTATCATACGAACTTTATCACCGTACTTTTCGCCAAATAATGCTGTGGCACCTGCTTCTATAGCTTCCTTATAAGGCATATTGCGATTTTCTTCTAAGGCGATATCGCTGGTGATTTTTTGTTGTACAAGCTTTTCTATGGCAATTAAATCTTGTTCTTCAATCTTAGCAAAATGGCTAAAGTCAAATCGCAAATAGTCAGGTCCTACCAAACTTCCTTTTTGATTTACATGTGTTCCTACTAAGTTTTTTAATGCTGCGTGAAGTAAATGGGTGGCTGTATGGTTACTACTCGTAGCAAGACGTTTTTCTTTGTTTACTTTTGCAATCACGATACCTTCTATTTTCTTTGGCAGCTTGTCAATAAAATGAAGGATGAGGTTATTTTCTTTTTTTGTATCAAGCACTTGTATCACCTCATTGTCAAATTCCAAAGTACCTACATCACCCACTTGTCCGCCGCTTTCAGCATAGAAAGGTGTTTTGTCTAATATCACCTGAATGAAATCTTTGTTTTTCGATTTTACAAGTCTGTATTTTAAAACCTTTGATGTCGTTTCCAATAGGTCATAGCCCAAAAATTCAGTATGGGAGTCCTGTGATAATTCCACCCAATCGCCAGTTTCTAAAGAGGTAGCACTCCTACTCCGCTCTTTCTGTTTAGCCATCTCCTCTTTAAATCCAAGCTCATCCACAATTTGATTGTTTTCCTTAGCCATTAACATGGTTAAGTCAAATGGAAAGCCATAAGTATCGTATAGTTCAAAACATATTTTGCCATCCAGTACTTCATTGGATTTGTATTGTTCAAATCGTTTGAGACCCGCCTCTAGGGTTCTCAAGAAAGAATTTTCTTCCTCTATCACAACTTTTTGAAGAAATGGAACATTCTCCGCGAACTCAGGAAAAATATCAATATATTCATTAGCGACTACTGGTAACAATCGATACAATACGGGCTCTTTTGTATTTAAGTGTGTGTATATATATCGTACAGCTCTTCTCAGAATTCTTCGTATCACATATCCAGCACCATTATTAGATGGCAGTTGTCCATCAAGAATTGTAAATGCGATGGCGCGTATATGGTCAGCCACTACGCGAATAGCGATATCAGTTGTTTCTGAAACGCCATATTTGCTATTCGTAAACGATTCAATTGCCTTTATGATACGGCTGAACAAATCGATGTCATAAGTAGCTTTAACGCCTTGTAATACCATGCAAAGCCTTTCAAAACCCATACCCGTATCGACATGTTTGTCAGGTAAGGACTCAAGGGATCCATCGGCTTTCCGGTTGTATTGAATAAATACATTATTCCATATCTCTATAACCTGGGGATGGCTTGCATTTACTAGAGTAAGGCCATCAATGGTATTCCTATCTTCATCATCTCTAATATCGACGTGAATTTCAGAACAAGGACCGCAAGGCCCTGTATCGCCCATCTCCCAAAAATTATCTTTTTTATTGCCATTGATAATTCGATCTTTGGAAATCCATTTTGCCCAGTAATCATAGGCCTCTTGATCCCTTTCCAAATTTTCATTGACATCCCCTTCAAAAATTGTTACATACAATCTGTCTTTGGGGATTTTATATACCTCAGTAAGCAATTCCCAGGCCCAGGCGATG
>CAYZQX010000445.1:0-3364 GCA_964480615.1 uncultured Chitinophagales bacterium
CACAGTGACCTCACTCTTACCACTTACTCAAACAAATTGCCAAGATTACATAAGCCTACCCATAGCATCCTATAAAAGCACCTCTTTTAATTCATCCTTGTCATTAATGAGCTGCAAAACCATAATATCGTCAACAGGAATAGGATATATATTGAGATCATTTTGAGCTAGGCTCTCTCCATTTCTTACAAGTGTAACAATATTGCTATACTCCACATTCCCATCATTGCTAATAAGCAATAAACGATAATAGTAAGTCTTACTATTGACATCCTTATCATAAAAAGAGGATATAAAAGCTTCAGGATTATTATTAACATTATTATCGTTGTATATATTAACAAAATGCTCCCCATCAATTGACCTTTGCAAAAAGAGTGCATCGCCATCTTGCGCACTTCCTATCTCCCACTTAAGCAAGTTGTCCTCACCACTTAACAAGCCTACAAAATCAATCAGCTGTATTGGAGTTGCTACACATTCTACCAAACTAGTGCTAAAAACTCTAGTACATTCAGGCATTCCTATAGGGCTAATTTCATAATAATATCCTGTGCCACTTAAAAATGGACCATCCGTAAAACTATTATCTGTTAACCCATTGTAACCATCAATATGCGAAGAAAACACGAGGTATTCATTAGTTGGACTGCCAGATAGTGTAAACACCAAATCATAGTCATCATTGCCCATCATACAATCCACGTGCACTTCGCCAATAAAGCCACTACACACATCTATATTAGTAGGCACAAGTCCTAGGTCAAACATTGATACTGAATTGTCGGACAACAAAAATACTGGACTATAACCACCAGGCAATATATCGCTGCTAAATGCAGGCAGAGCATCTACTGGTATTATACTTGAATCATATCCATCAGGTATTAAAAACTGTAAATAATAAAATCCACTAGACACATTATCAAATTCATAAATTCCAGATTCATTAGAAATTGTAATGTCAGCGATTGCACCACTTGCGTGGAAAAGTATTACTTGAATTCCAGGAACACCAATTTCTTCAGCATCATAAATACCATCTTGATTTTCATCATACCATATAGCACTCATAATCGAATATCCGAAATTGCAGTCATTAATCACAAAAGCTGTCTTACCACTCTTATGCATACATCCTATACCATCGGTATATACCACTTCAACAAAGTGAATACCTGGCGCATATTGACTTGGATTAAATTCAGCAACTGCCTGATCATTGATAAATATTTCTACCTCAGCACCGCTTGGCAAACCATCCACAATTAAACTCTGTGGTCCATCAGTATTGCAATAAGAACTAGAGAGATTTGTAATATGTGGATCTAAATAGGAGCATACATTGGTATAACTCAATGTATCAATTCCATTGGTAAGACTTATGGAATAGGTTATTCCATCAATGCCCACCGTATAAAGTTCATATTGACCACTCGCAACTTCATTCATAGGCCAAGTTATTGTCAATGGAATAGGTAAAGCGGGAGGTGCTGGACTAATAGCTGCGTAAAGATTAGCTACACTAGCTACATACCAGTTTTGTCCACTAGGAGCTGTAATGGTGAAATGTTCACCAAATTGCCCATTGTTAAGATCTGTGGCATTGTTAAGACATATACATGGATCAACACCTAAATATGGGATTGGGTCAGGATCAATAGTACCCGTACAACCAGCATCTAATGATATTGTATATGAATACGATTCGCTACAGCCATAAATATCCAATGCTGTCAACATGTAGTCACCTAGATCGCTTACATTAATTCCAGATTCCTCCGATACAACTTGCCCATTATATATCCAGTTATAAGTAGCATAGCCCACTGGACCAGCTAATTCGACTGGCAATTGATCTTCGCAAATTAAAATTGAATTTTCTAGTAAAGCTAGTTCAACACCACTAGAACAATTACCAGTATCTGTTAGTGTTTGGAGTCCATTTGTTATCGATAAATTATAGGATAATCCATCTTGCAAAATCAATTGAATCTGATACTGACCCTCACCGTTAGGAACTAATGGATAACCTGTTTCCATAGGCATTAATTGTTGACTTATATCATCATAATACCACACATTCTGTGATGACGATACAACCCAATACTCATTCGCAGATGCAGTAACTGTAATTAAGTCTTGGTAATAGTTTAATGTACCTAATGCGTTATAGCAGGAACATCCTTCCTTCGCTAGACTGGCAACTATTGTATTGCAATCAGTAGATTCTTCGATATGTACAGAATCAAAATAGCTACATCCACTGCTTTCAGTCGCTGTCAAAACATAAGTCCCAAAATTATTGACGACAAAATTGGTATTATCTCCAAGAATAGAAAAACCATCACTCCAATTATAATCATCAAACCCTACAGGGCCTTCAATAGTATATGGAAAATCACTGACACACAGACTGATGGAATTAGGCAACTCAAAAGCAAGTTGATTCATATAGCTAATATTGACTTGATCGCTAGCTTCACCACATTCGTTTGATACAGTTACACTTATGGTTGCTGCCTCAGAAAGTGAATAATTTGTTGAGGGACAATTATAACAACTTAAATCAACCGAATTAATCCAATTAAACTCAATGATTCCGGTTCCAACTACTATCGGATTTAAACTTACAACCTCACCCAAGCAATCTACTATATCCTCTCCTAAGTCAACAGTTGGGGGCACACAACAGTTTTGAATTACAATATTTACTGAAGCTAAATCACTTGTACAACCATACTGTGATTGTAGGACATAATAGGAATGTGTTCCAGGAATCGAATTGTCAACCATAGGAACATAGTCAATTCCGATATAAATGGGTACACTTAGATCAGTGGGCAATTGATTATACCAATAAATCTCACCATTAGGATTGGCGATGGTCAATGGCATTATAGATTCACCAATGCAATACTCATAATTTGAATTTATTAAAGGCGTGTCAATTGGATTCAATACTAAAATTTCATACGACTCTAAACTTACACAACCATTAGCTGAAATTGCCTCAAGATTATAGACGCCTGAATTTATGGTTTGGGCATTGTTAATTTGGACAATATCCCCTTCTATTGCATAGTTATTGGGCCCAGACCAATGATAGGAATCGGCGCCAGTAGCTTGTATCCATATAGACTCACCCTCACACAATGATTCGGTATAGGAAGATACAATAATAGGTGATTGTACAACTTCTAAAACAATGGTTTCGATGCTATAACAATTTTCCGCATTAATTAGTCTTGCCCATAAGAGTGTATTATTTGAAATGGAGATATTACTATTGAGATTATTAACATCTAACAAGGCATCATTCTCATTATAATAAAAATATATATTTGTGAATGGATCATTTGTT
>CAYZQX010000446.1:0-3323 GCA_964480615.1 uncultured Chitinophagales bacterium
TTTTTACCTGCAATGTCTTCTATTATGATTTGTTGCCATTTTATTCGATTCACATATGCGATGTTTTATGCAATAATAAGAATAAATTCACAAGCAATAAAATCATAATTAGTTTGAATGGCTATCATGCTGAGGATTCTTCTTCGATCCCTTTTTTATACACTCAATTTTGACAACATTCCTAAATGTGGGCAAATACAATTGTATTCATTTAGTTGTCTTTCTAATGTCGTCACCTATTAGTTAAGTAGATGTACAGTTAAATATTAATCATAATGCAGAGTGAAAGATCCTTCATCGGAAATCTTCAATATCCACCATAAGGGCTATATTCTATTGCCTATACAAGAAGTTTGAATTTAGTTACTTCCTTATAGTCGTATGTAGTCATCCTTACTGGAGAAGGCATTTATATATTATTATTACATATAGATCCGATGAGGGGGGACTGGGCAATCTTATCCTATAATTCAAGAATAAATCTAAGTATAACGGAAATAGCCACCATTAGACAGCGGCATCAGCCATACGCTTCAATACTTCGTCCATGGGAAAATCTTCTCGATTGATGGTCAGGTGGGCCTCGCTGTAGTACTGCTTCCGTTCTCTCAATAATCGCTCAACCGTATCTTTAAGATCAGTTCCAATATTTTTTTGTAGCAAGGGCCGATTATTGGTATTTTCCTTACTCAATCTCAATAACAATGTATCAATCGAAGGGTTGAGAAATATGCAATAACCATTGCTTTTCATCCAATTCATATTGTTGTGAAAACAAGGTGTTCCACCGCCAGTTGCGATTACAATTTCGCGCAGGGAGTCGAGGGAACGCAGCGTCTTTTGTTCCAGGAGTCTAAACTGATCTTCGCCGTGTTTTTTAAAAATGTTAGTGATTTTTTCACCAGCTTGTTGTTCGATAAGACTATCGAGATCAATAAAATGATAACCGATGCGCTGTGCCAGTCTTTTGGCTACCAGCGATTTTCCAGCTGCAGGCATACCCACAAAAAATACGCGTTCAGGAAAGGATTCAATGGGCTTATTTAGTTCCATTTGATAAGGGTATTGGATTTGTTTGTTTTGGTTGAAAAGGAGATAATTGGTTTGAGTTAACTGGTTGATAGCGCCATCTTAATGATAGGATATCCGTGGGTCGAGCCATCCATATATCAAGTCCACAAATATATTAATAACTACGAATATCGTAGCGGTGAACAATACACAACCCATTGCTACAGGAAAATCGAGATTGTTTAATGCCTTAATGGTTTCATAGCCCAGACCCTTAAAATCGAATATGATCTCAATAAAAAATGCGCCTGAAAGTATCGCTGCAAACCATCCTGATATCACTGTTACTACTGGATTCAGTGCATTGCGCAAGCCGTGCTTGAATACGACAGTATAATAACTTAAACCTTTAGCGTATGCTGTTCTTATAAAGTCTTGTGACAATACATCCAGCATGGAACTTCTTGTCAATTGCATGATTATAGAAATAGGTCTAATTCCTAAGGCGATAGCTGGAAGAATAAGGTTTTTCCACAATATGACTTCATTGCCATAATCATCTAATGCAAATAGTCCTCCTGAACTATTGAGCCCAGTTATATGACTTAGATAATACCCAAAAATCAAAGCCAGTATAACCCCTGAAAAATAGGGTGGTTGTGAATACCCTAGTACACCAAAAATTTGTATGAAATAGTCCCAAAATTTATGTTGTTTCAATGCTGCTATACAGCCTAGCAATATGCCAAAAATACTGGCAAAGATCATTGAAGTAACACCTAATATTACAGTAGTAGGTAGTGCTTGCAATATGATATCACTCACTAATCGCCTGTTTTGATAAGAACGGCGCAGGTAGGGCTTTTTCAGTGTCAATACTCGATCATTCCCTATCTTCATCAGCTTGGTATAACGGTACTTTTTTTGTGTCTGTGGGTCATCATGATATACCGCGATGGGCGATATATCTCTGAAATAATACATCATCTGTTTTGCCAGCGGCTCATCGAGGTATTCCTCTTTTTTTATCGTCTCTATCGAGGCTATATCCGCTCTTTGTCCCATAGTCATACGGGCAGGATCAGGCATAAATTTAAACAGAAAAAACACAATCAAGATCACCCCGATCAAGACCAGGAATCCATAAACGGTTTTTTTGAGGATGTATTTTAGCACGGCAATTTATTAATAGATTAGACTATTTCATCAGCGCTTTTAGTTCCGCTGCTGATGGCAAGTGATTGTGGTGATACAGCCCTTTTATCATACCATCTTTTACCACTACAATTCCAGGATTGGATCGCATCATCGTCTTTATAGGTGTAGCATCTAAATTATTAAAATTGTATAAGCTGCCACTATAAGAATTGGCTTTCGTTATGTCAGAATTTGAAAGACCTATAACAAGTGTTTCAGGTGTTTTTACTTCTTTTATCAAGTTATTGATGCGCGTAAATCCTTCTTTATTGGCTTTGTCAAGTGAATAAGAAGTTACCCATATTGAATAGCCTTTATAGTTAAGCAAGGAATCTTTCAGCTCACCTCCTTCAGCATCGAATACATGGAAGTCTTTGCAAGGTGGTTCCTGTGCCTCGCGTATAATTGTCTCTGTTGTCTTGCCTGGTACTACTTCCCATTCCGTATAGAGTTTCTGATTCATATAATCCTTATCGGAGGCCACCATTGTGCTTTGATCTTTTTTGTTTTTTAAGGTGAACATTTTTATCGATTCCCCTGGATCTAAGCCTTCCTCATTAGTACACTTGCGAAGATCTTGACCGATTTTATAATGCCTAAAGTTAATCCAAGGAAGATTTGTAATATTGCGGAAAGTAAACCATACTGTTAGTATGGATCCAAGTGCAAATGGCAGCCAGCTCGCCATTGATGGGAGTGACTTATACTGATACAATCCATAAATTATTGCGGAGACTAAGCCTACAATTAATGTGTTAATATTGCCTTGCATACCAAACTTGCCCAATAAGGTAACCAAGAAAAATCCAAACACTGCACAAGCTATAAATACGCCATACTCTTTTATGTTTATAAATTTGGTGAGGTGTTTTCTAAATATCCACACAAACAAAATCATGGCGGATAATATGATGTCCTTGATAAATGTTTCATAAGGCTTTAGCTTAAGAAAATCACCAAAACATCCGCAGTCTGTTACTTTACCAGTAGCTAAGGTAAATCCTGTTAACACAGTGAAAAACAACAACATAGCTATCAGTAAGAAAGAAGTTAGATTAAACCATATACCGAAAATAAAAGCGATCCCTAGGACAATTTCGAATATGTTCATAAAT
>CAYZQX010000447.1:0-3308 GCA_964480615.1 uncultured Chitinophagales bacterium
TATGCTTACGCCATGACCCATAATCCACTAATCAAGTTTGTGTCATATTTTACCTACGCGGGTTTTTTGTTTCACATTATTGACGGTATCGTGCTTTCCTTACAAAACCGGAATGCTAGACCTATTGGGTATGCATATCAAAAAGCTGGCAAAAGCGCAAGCTGGGCAAGTAGAAATATGATTGCCTTAGGTCTTATTATTTTCTTTTTCCTGATCGCACATTTAGGCCAGTTTTGGTTTCAGTATAAGTTTGGAGAGATTCCATTAGAAGCTGGACAACCATATAAAAATTTATACCTCGTGGTGACGCAAGCATTTCAACAATGGTGGATCGTATTGTTGTACCTCATTAGCTTAGTGGCGCTTTACTTCCACCTAGCCCATGGATTTCAATCAGCTTTTCAGACTATAGGTTTTCGTCATCCCTATTATTTTAAAATAATCACTGGAGTTGGAAAAGCTTATTCGATACTCATTCCATTGGGTTTTGCCATACAGCCCATTGTTGTATTCTTGCGCAGCAATGGCATTATTTAATTGGAGCTAATTATAATTCAAAAACCAACAAATTCCCTTTTCAAAAATTATTAATATGGGATTAAATAGTAAAATACCGGCTGGTAAGCTTTCAGAAAAGTGGACTGACTATAAGGGCCATTGTAAGATCGTTAGTCCAGCTAATAAGCGTGGCATTGATATTATCGTAGTAGGCACAGGTCTAGCCGGTAGTTCGGCAGCTGCCAGTTTAGCTGAGATGGGTTACAATGTCAAGGCTTTTTGTTTTCAAGACAGTCCACGCCGCGCACATTCTATCGCAGCACAAGGGGGTATTAATGCCGCTAAAAACTATAAAAACGATGGTGATAGCGTTTTCCGTCTATTTTACGACACTGTAAAAGGTGGCGATTATAGGGCAAGAGAAGCAAATGTACACCGATTGGCAGAGGTATCTTCTGATATTATAGATCAGTGTGTCGCACAAGGCGTCCCATTTGCAAGGGAATATGGTGGCTTGCTAGACAATCGCTCCTTTGGTGGCGTACAAGTTAGCCGTACTTTCTTCGCTGCTGGACAAACAGGCCAGCAGCTCCTACTAGGAGCCTATTCAGCACTGAGTCGGCAAATTGCTGCTGGAGCAGTAAAAATGTACAATAGACACGAAGTATTAGATTTAGTAATTATAGATGGTAAATGCAGAGGGGTAATCGTAAGAAACCTCATTACTGGTGAGATAGAACGACACAGTGCACACGCGGTAGCTCTTTGTACAGGCGGTTATGGCAATGTGTTCTACTTAAGTACCAATGCAATGGGTAGCAATACCACAGCTATATGGAAGGCCTACAAAAAAGGCGCTTATTTCGGCAATCCATGTTTTACGCAAATTCATCCGACTTGCATCCCCGTATCAGGAGACTATCAGAGTAAGCTAACCCTTATGTCAGAATCGCTAAGAAATGATGGAAGGATATGGGTACCCAAAAAGATGGAAGATGTGATGGCGATACGCGAAGGCAGAAAAAAAGGGAATGATATCCCAGAAGCTGATCGCGATTATTACCTTGAGCGTCGATATCCAGCCTATGGCAACCTCGTTCCACGCGATGTAGCTAGCCGTGCCGCTAAGGAAAGATGTGATGCCGGCTATGGAATTAATCAAACGGGTGAAGCAGTATTCCTCGATTTTAGCACCTCCATACTTCGATATGGAAAACTCAAAGCCAACTTGAAAGGGATTGAGACCAGTGACCCCAAGATCTTGCGTGAACTCGCCAAAGAAGTTATAGAGGAAAAATACGGCAACCTATTTCAAATGTATCAAAAAATTACCGATGAAGATCCATTTGAACAGCCGATGAAAATATACCCTGCCGTGCATTATACAATGGGTGGATTATGGGTGGATTATGAATTAATGACTACAATTCCTGGATTATATGCCCTCGGCGAAGCTAATTTCTCCGATCACGGAGCTAACCGCTTAGGTGCATCTGCCCTCATGCAAGGTCTAGCCGATGGCTACTTTGTTCTGCCCTATACCATTGGCAATTATTTAGCTGACGATATACGCACAGGTCCTATTTCAACTAACCATGAAGCCTTTGTAAAGGCTGAGGAGGAAGTAAAAGCGAGGATTCACAAGCTTGTAAATGCAAACGGGAAAAATTCAGTGGACTATTACCACATGAAACTAGGCAAAATCATGTGGAATAAATGTGGTATGGGTCGGAAAGCCACTGAACTAAGAGAGGCTATCGAAGAAATTAAAGCCTTAAAAGAGGATTTTTGGGCTAATGTAAAGATTCCGGGACGTCCTAATGATTTTAATCCTGAACTAGAAAAAGCTGGCAGAGTAGCTGATTTTATTGAATTAGGTGAACTAATGTGTCGCGATGCGTTGCATAGAGAGGAAAGTTGTGGAGGTCATTTCAGAGAAGAATATGTGGATAGTGAAGGCGAGGCATTGAGGAGAGATGACGAGTTTGCCTACGTAGCAGCTTGGCAATACAAAGGTGAAAACACCCAACCAGAACTCAATAAAGAGCCATTAGAGTTTGACGTAGTAAAACTTGTTACAAGAAGCTACAAATAGTTTTTCCTTCTATTGATGTTCAATTATATATAAGATCTTATAAAGACCTATTGCGATTGCAATAGGTCTTTATTGTTTATAGCAATGAGTTTATGAAAAGAAAAAAAATGAGAATTTCAAAATAGCTGATAAAAGTCAATTGAAAATTTCAAAACAATGTATCCAAGGCTTGCTCAACAACTTCAAACTTTGAAATTTTTGGCGATGCCTTACAGGCCTGGGCTGCTCCAGGCTACACTTTCTGGCATTTATTATTTTCCAGTGGCCGCCATAATCTTCGCAAGCTCGATTTGTTTTCGGTCTTTTTCACTGACTCTATCTTTATTCCTCTATATATTTATGACTATTTAGGGCTTGCTAAATAACTCATAAGTATGCGATTTTGGCGATGCCTACGGCTAGGGTTACTTGCAACTTTATTTTAGCTATAGGTAGCAAGTATCTGCGCTTGTGCTTGATATGCTTCGATCCTTATCGCAAATACAAATTGAATGTACAATATGTAAGAGAAGACGACTCCTTATTATGTAAGCTATTTTATTGAAAAACAGCAATTACGTGTATATTCATTGCACTTTGATTCTCTAAAATCCTTTATAATTAAAAATATAGTAGTTATTGAGCAAGTCCTATTTAGTTGAAAATTCTAAGCAGTAAGAAATGATAATTTTATCACAAGATCGCTGAGTCAAAACATCCCTAGCTATCGCGCTGA
>CAYZQX010000448.1:0-3304 GCA_964480615.1 uncultured Chitinophagales bacterium
ACTGCAGCTGATGCTGCTGCTACAGCTACACAAAACGCTGCTGATGCTACTGCTGCAGCTGCTACTAGTGCTGCTGCTGCCGCTACTCAGGGTGCTGCTAATGCTGCTCAAGGTGCTGCTAATGCAGTTCAAAATGCTGCAGATGCTGCTAAGGATGCTGCTGCTAAAACAGCTGATCCGCACAAGCACTAATCAGCTTAACTTTAAGTGTTAAAAACCTGCATTTTAGATAAAATGCAGGTTTTTTTGTTTTTTATTTATTAGCTTTTTAGTGCTTGTTTAAAAACTCCAAAATCTTCTAAAATAAGGGATTTTAGAGCTTTATATACAAGGAAATGTGCAAAAATTGCTGCTTGGAATAAAAAAGCAATCATGACATAAATAAATTATCGTCACCAAGTGATTCTCCTTCATGTTGAATTCGCGATAGGGATGCGGAATGGTTTAGTCTTATTCACTGACTCCCACCACTCCTAATAAGATAAATTTTGTATTCATAAACACTAGTATTTATAAAAACATTAGGAGTCAGTGAATAAGACCGAAACGAAGTGAAGCCTGGAGCAGCCCGGGCCTGTAAGGCATCGCCCAAAATTTCAAAATTTTAAGCTATTGGGCTAAGCATCTTATCATACACAATCCAAAATTGGTTAGCTATCTATTCTTCCAGGATATAACTCCAGCGCTTTCTCTAATATAGAAATAGATCTATGAAGATCATCAACATTGAGTACATAGGCCATCCGCACTTCGTTATGACCTAATCCCTTAGTAGCATAAAAACCCGTACCAGGGGCGAGCATAACAGTAGAATCTTGGTAAGAAAAACATTCTAAAATCCATTGACAGAATTTATCTGCATCATCTATTGGGAGCTTGCACATTACATAAAATGCGCCACCGGGATTAGGGCAATAGACCCCTTTTAGCTTGTTAAGGCCATTTACAAGGGTATTTCTTCGATTGAGGTATTCTGCCTTCACCTCTTCGAAATAAGATGCAGGGGTATCAAGGGCAGCTTCAGCTAATACTTCGCTATAAGTTGGGGGACTTAGTCGCGCTTGAGCAAATTTTAATGCAGTTTGAATAACCGACTTGTTCTTGGTAACCAATGCGCCGATTCGCGCTCCGCAAGCAGAATAACGCTTTGATATTGAATCTATTACAATGGCATGTTCTTCTAACCCTTCTAGGCTCATTATAGAAGTATGGACTGCACCATCATATACGAATTCTCTATACACTTCATCTACAAACAGAAATAAATCATACTTTAGGGCTATTTCTTTAAGGGTTTCTAACTCTGATTTTGAATATAAATAGCCTGTTGGATTATTCGGATTGCATATTAAAATAGCTTTGGTCTTATTGGTAATTTTGGCTTCAAAATCACCGATAGGAGGCAAGGCAAATCCATTTTCAATACTGGTTTGTATGGGAACTACCTTAATATTACCAGCAGTAGTAAAGCCATTGTAATTGGCATAAAATGGTTCGGGAATAATAATTTCATCATCAGGATCAAGACAGGACAATAATCCAAACAATAAGGCTTCCGATCCCCCAGTGGTAACCAAAATATCTTTTTCTGAAAGATTAACGCCTACGCTTTGGTAATAGGATTTGAGCTTTAGCCTATACTTTTCAGAACCTTCTGAATGGAGGTAGGAAATTACCTTTTGCTCATAGTTTTTGACAGCTTCAAGGGCTATTTCAGGCGTTTTAATATCGGGCTGACCTATATTGAGGTGATATATCCTTACGCCTTCTTTTTTTGCTTGATCGGCAAAAGGTACGAGCTTTCTAATTGGTGAAGCAGGCATCGCCGCTCCTTTGTTTGAGATTTTTGGCATGGTGCAAAAATAAAAACTCCATAGCAACTTATATGCTATGGAGTCAAAATTATGTAAAAAATAATATTCTAAATAGAATACTAATGATTTTCAATGATTGCTGGGGTCTCACCTGGAGCCATAGCAGGAGCTGGAGCAGGTATTACATTACCCTTAATAAAAATCCTCTTGGTAGGTGTTACTGCATTAGAAGTAATGGTAATAGCCTTATTAAAAGCGCCTGGTCTGCCCTTGGTGTTATAAGAAACTTTTATAGTACCAAACTCATTTGGGGCTATTGGTTCCTTTGGCCATTCAGGGGTTGTACAACCACAAGAAGCTTTGGCTGCTTCTATAATCATAGGCGTTACACCAATATTCTGAAAAGTAAACTCTGATGTAACCGATCCATCCTCAGGAATTTCTCCAAAATCGTGTGTTTCTTCAACAAATTTAAAGATAGGATCTGTAGTCTCGATTACCTGACCTTCTTCATTAATGTGAAAAGCTGATTTTGACATTTTTTTATCCTGTGCTGATAAGGAAATGCTCATAAAGATTGATAAGGCAAGAAAATAATATTTCATATGAAAACGTAAAATAGATTACAAATATAGAACAAAAAAATCATTGTAACCAATTACAATGAATTACTCTAAATAGACGCTCAAATTAGCCAATAGTTACAAGGACAAATAAAATTATTATTTTTGTGAACTTCCCAATGGTAAGGAAGGCTGAAAAAATGACAAAAAACAAGAATAATACCGACCGAATGAGTAGCTTGACAAAAAAATTGCCTAATACCAAAGAAATATTAAATGATTATGGACTTGCTGTATTGAGTAGGCAAATGAGCATCATAGGACGCAAAGAAGTATTAAGCGGCAAAGCAAAATTTGGGATACTTGGTGATGGGAAAGAAATTCCACAAATCGTGTGTGCCAAGTACTTCAAAAATGGCGATTTTAGAAGCGGTTATTATAGGGATCAAACATTGATGCTGGCATTGGGGTTATTAACCCCTGAACAATTTTTCAGTCAATTATATGCCCATCCTGATTTAGATTTTGATCCACACAGTGCAGGTAGGCAAATGAACTCTCATTTCGTAACCAGAAATATTGACACCAATGGAGAATGGCTTGACCTTGTGAATCAAAAAAATACCTCGGCAGATATTTCCTGTACTGCTGGACAGTTGCCACGCGCCGTGGGTCTAGCATTGGCCTCCAAATTATACAGGGCTGATAAAAACAAGACTCAATCCTTTAAAAAATTTTCGGATAAAGGCAATGAAATTTGTTTTGTTACCATTGGTGACGCCTCGACTTCTGAAGGGCTTTTTTGGGAAGCCATTAATGCAGCTGGAGTATTAAATATTCCTATGGCCGTAAATATTTGGGATGATGGCTATGGCATTAGTGTGCCTAGGGAGTTTCAAACAACCAAAGGCAGCATATCTGAGCTAC
>CAYZQX010000449.1:0-3302 GCA_964480615.1 uncultured Chitinophagales bacterium
ATGATCATCCCATTCTATGGTAGGATCACTGATACTACTCAAATCCCTAATGATAAAGCGATCCATAGCTAGCTTCATAATTTTATCATCATTGTCAGCGAATACATTGATGTATATTTTGGAGAAATCAGAAAATTCGTAATTGTAAAGTGGCAGACGCAAGGTATCCCAAGTCCTCCATTTTATAAGTGAACTATCATTGAATTCAGCTAAAATGTAGCGTTCGATACCATTATCGAAAACAATTTCGACACGACGATCGGGCAGTATTTCCTGTGGATAAAACCACAAACGCATTTCAAGTTCGGGTTTATTGTATTGGGATAAATCCATTATAGGCGATCTTAGTGTTGAAAATCCACTCTTTAAATAAACATTTTGATTATTCGTAGAGTTACCTGTCATAAAACAGTATTTTCCAATATCGTCAGCTACATCAGCAAGTGGAGCTTTCCCATTTAATGACCCGTGTGTTCCAGGTATTTCCCTAACCCATTTACCTGAAGAGCAATCTCCCATAACTGCCCAATCAAAATCAAAATAGCAATCATCATAATAACCCTTTTCTAACTCCACTTCGATTGATTGTTTTAATGGTGATTCAGGTATAGTAACAGTATCAATGATGTTGACATTGCCCCACTGACCTACTATCAATTCATAGTCATTAGGAACGAGCTTTGGATATTTGATTTGTTGATAAGAATCTCCTATTTTTAATAAATTAAAAACTTCATCTTTCATCGTAGCCTTAGCATTTATGGTTTGATTTTGTGAATTGATGTTGATGTTATAATCGATTCTAGGCTTTAGTTGTAGTGTTGTATTCAGTATATTTGTTTGTCCTTGCTCAAGTGCTATTGCTGGAATGTTTTTATCATAATAACCATATCTTGTAAATGAAATATCATAAATACCTGCATTGGGTACACCTGTGCGATATTCACCTATTACATTGGTAACATCATAATAGTTTTGACCACTGATTTGAATTTTTACATCATCAATTGTTTGGTTACTAATTGAGTCAGTGACGATGCCTTCGAGATAAGTCGCACGATGATATACTGGATGGATTACAAAAAGGCCTTCTGATCGATCGCTTGCAATGATTAATCCGCTATCGAAATAAGGATATACGCCCCAACATCCCAGTGAGCCACCTCCAGTAGCGGGATGTGTGTCATATGCGGTCACCTCAATGAGGTTATAGGGATTAGCTGCATCAAATATGCGTACACCAGCTGTGTAAGAGGATAGAAATAAATAGTCGTCCTTAACAAACACATTGTGGGGCATAGTATTTGTACCTGGAAGGACTTTCACCATATCAAGCAACTGAATGTCATTGTAATCAGAGATGTCATAAGCGGTTAGGGGTGCTCCATCTTTCTCATCGGTCGTAAATAAGTATTGACCATTATCGGAGATCCAACAGTTATGTGTAAAATAATAGGGTGTATTTTGGAAAGCTAGTAGGAACGGATTTTGTTTATCGCTCACATCATAAATTCCAAAACCACCTTTATATATTTCAGCAGTGTACATAATATTATCTTGTACAAAAACATCATGGACATATTCATCATTAAATGCCCCCGCCACTGATGGGAAAAACGGATCGTTTTGTAGGTTAATGAATAAGATCCCTTTGTCTTCTAAGGGAATATCGCCAGCAAGATTATTATATCCAGTGAGGTATAGATAACCCAATTCATCAATGTGTAGAGCATGAACCTTATTTAGCTGTCCATCAAATGTATCGTAGCGGTAGGGCGCACTGTTTGGCAGTTGCGTTAGGTCCACAATCATTAAACCAGTTCCTGCTTCAGTGGTGCAGTAGGCATAGTCTTGCCATGTTCTCACCTCTCTCCATATACTTTGAGGTCCTGGAATAAACTGCACTTCAATAGGCTGGGATGGATCGGCGAGGGATACAATGCTCAAGCCTGTTTGAGTACCCACAAGGCCATATTCTATGCCTGAAGTGTGTGTATAGCCCCATATTCCACTAAGTCCTTGAGGGTAGGCTAATTGGCCTATTAACGTGGTTTGCTCCTGTGCATCGATGGTAGATGAAATACACATTAAACATATAAGAATTATGGAGCGAAGGAGGATCATAATTTCTTGAGCTGAAAGTTTTGATAGCCGATCATATACAAATGCTTGTTCTCAATATAATCTGGATTAGTGATGGTTTTATTAGGAGTTGAAAAGCCGAGACCGAATTGAAATTTTTGAAAATTTCCATTGCTGGGTTGCTGGTCAAAATGCTTGATGAAATCAGTGTTATAAGTAGCGAGCATTTTGCCAAAATACTTTGTGATTTCGTAGCCTTTCACAGCTATATCCGATGGATAGGCATTGTACATGGCCTTATACTTAGCATCAAATTCCTTGGATTTAGATTCATACTCATCTTTCCAAAAGGTATTGGTGTATCTAAAATCTATTCTATTGAGCATGTCTAAATTAAGAGTTTCAAACTTATACCAATTAGGCATTCCATATACTTTCATAGGATAAGTACCATCTACATTGCTGAGTATAGACACTATTTTATTGACATACATTTCTTTCATACTTGTAACGACGATGTGGTTATCCACACCAAGATCTAATGTAGCTTGTAGAGATTCCATACAAGCTCTTGCACCATCGCATACTAGTTTTGTTATGGTTGGCATAGGGCTGTAAGCTTCACCAGGTACTTTAGTGCCTGCCAAAGCAATAAGCTCATCGGCCATTGCTATTTCTTTGGGGTCATTGTCACAAAGCACATAAATTTTTGAAGCTTTTTCTACTCCGATAATATGATCATAGATCTTTTTGAGGTGTGTGCTTATGCTTGGATTAACAGTTATAAAGTAGGGGTTCTTGATTAAGTTATCGGGACTAGGACTTAATGGGCTAATAACTGGAATTTTATTTTTTAAGCCGAAATCAGCAACAGGGGAGACTTCTTTATTATATAATGGACCCAATATTAAGTCGGTGCCTTTGGGAATTTGCGAAGTAGCCATTTGGGACTTTACAGGGTCATTGCCAGTATCGAGAATTTTTACATTAAAACCTATATGCTCATCTTTTAGCTCTTCTAAAGCCATATTGACCCCGGTATAAAATTCGAGGGCAATTTTTGATTTTTCTAGGATACTATCGCTCTCTGCAAATACTTCATTCTCATCCGCACTGAATGGCAATAGGATTGCCAAATCAAATGATTGATTGACAGGCTTTGGTGGATCCACTTTAGTATCTATAGGTTTGGGATCTACGGGCTTGGGTGGTAAATTTGT
>CAYZQX010000450.1:0-3299 GCA_964480615.1 uncultured Chitinophagales bacterium
GTAGTAACTGCACTAAGTTTATTAATTGATTTTCGACCATGATGTTTGTGGCAGTAACTACTTAAAGTCCAGTGTCCATTATCCAGTGTCTAGCGTCTGTTATTTAGTGTCCAATATCCAAAGTCTTGGATTAATTATTCACTAAACAAATACATAATATCTTCTTGTGATAACTTCTTAATGAACCCACTCTCACTACCTGTAATGTCTTCAGATAATGATTTTTTGATCGCTTGTAATTTTAATATTTTCTCTTCTACCGTATTCTTACATATAAATTTATAAGCCAATACATTTCTGGTTTGTCCTATACGATGGGTACGATCTATTGCTTGATTTTCAGCGGCAGGATTCCACCATGGATCGAGTAAAAATACATAATCGGCAGCGGTTAAGTTAAGACCCACACCACCTGCTTTTAGTGAGATAAGAAATACACGTATCTGTTCATCTGATTGAAAGCGTTCCACTTCCGACTGGCGCTTTTCAGCCTTCGTGCTACCATCGAGGTAACAATAGGGAATACCTTGACTTTTTAATTCCTCTTCCACTAAGCTAAGCATACCTACAAACTGTGAAAACACAAGCGCTTTGTGATCACCTAGATTCTCTTCGAGTTCGCGTAATAATTCTTTTATTTTTACAGAACTAGATGGAAACTGTGCATCAGATAATAAGCTTGGGCAATCGCATATTTGTCTCAACTTAGTCAGTGCTGTCAATACACTCATTTGTGAATTAGCGAGACCTTCTTCATCAATTTCCTCTTCAATTTTGGAGCGCATTTCATTGCGATATGCTTCATATATTGTGCGCTGATCTTCACCCATTTCGCAATAAAAAATCATTTCTGTTTTATCAGGCAAGTCTTTAGCTACTTGCTCCTTAGTGCGACGCATCATAAATGGATAGACCATCCGGCGCAATTTTTCTTTTTGCTTGGGATCGCCGAGTTTATCAATGGGGTTAGCAAATTCATTTCTAAAAAAATCAGAAGATCCCAACAAGCCTGGATTGATAAAATTCATCTGTGCATAAAGATCAAATGTATTGTTTTGCAATGGTGTACCACTGAGGCAAAGTCTTAATTTTGCATTAATGTACTTTACAACATGTGCTATTTGAGAGCTAGGATTTTTAATGGCGTGGGACTCATCGAGTATGGCCACATCAAATGCCGTATTTTTTAGTAAATCAATATCGGAGCGCAATATGCCATAACTGATTAATAAAATATTGCTATCCACGATCTCGCTTACTTCACGAGATCTTGCTTGGCCATACTGCACACGATAGGTGAGATCAGTTGTGAATTTATTGATCTCTGCTTCCCAGTTAAACAAGAGTGAAGTAGGACATACAATAAGTGCTTTGAAATCTGGTTTTTGTTCCTGCAGGTGTACTATAAAGGTGAGTGCTTGCAAAGTTTTTCCAAGACCCATATCATCCGCAAGTATCCCACCCCATCCAGTCTTTGCAAGTCTTTGCATCCACTGAAAACCCTCTTTTTGATAGGGTCTTAGACTGGCATTGATTTTTTTAGGCAAGGGAATGTCTTCGATTTCTGTAATGCGCATCAGCGATTTTTTTCGCTCGGCAATTTCTTCTAATATTGCTTGGTCAGAGATGAATGGGCTAATCTCATCGATGACGGAAAATTGCAATTTGGAAAGTCTAACTTTACCTTTTTCTTCCTTGCCCAATTTGACCATGTAATTGATCTCTTCAATCCAGTTAGCTGGAATAAACCCAAAGCTACCATCGGAAAGTTGTACGTGTACATCTTCTTTCTTTCCTGCTAATTTCTTAAGCTCTGATAAGCGCACTCTTTGGTCACCAAATGTTACTTCAGCATCCACCTCAAACCAATCAATGCCACTGCTAATGTTCCAATTGATTTTTGCTTGGTTTGCATTGAGCTTCATTGTTTTAAGACTATCAAGGCCCAGTATCTCCACATTGGCTGCTCTCATCGCCTCAAAAAATTTGAAATACCAGTTTTCCTTGAGAATATCATTTTTCTTTACATAATAGTATGATAAGTGAATATTTACTTGTTTCGGACCTGTCGCAATTATTGAATTTAGGAATTCTTGCTCTTTGTCTTTATTTCTATTAAAATAATTGATACTGTCATTAGCAATATAATATTCTTGTTCCTTCCATATCATTAGATTGACAACCTTCGTATCATACAAAGCTTGGGGTTGCAGTATTAAGAAATCGCCCAATTCTTTGACTAATACCTGAAACTTGGGTTCTATATCAGTCTGAGTGAATTTAATTGTATCTCCAGTATCAAAATTCAATGTGTTAAAGTAGGGCAAATAATACTTATCAATTATATCACCTGCGTGTTCATAATTCAGGGTGATCCCTTTATCATTTATTTTTCTTATAAGTTCGTAAGCCGCTGTATTGCTGAGTACTACTAGCTGTTTATTTATAACTGTAAAGAAGGGATTGTGAAAATTATCTCGTCCAAGCAATTCTTTTTGCAGGTTACTATCTATATTAAATGAGCTGGTAAGACTGATTTTATGATTACCCATTTGGATTTTAAACCTCGCTTCGGAAATAATAAAATCAGTAACGACTTCCCATTTTTTTGGCAAATATTCATTAGTAATATCCGTGGAAAAGACAGGATACCCTTTGCCAATGGTTTTAAAAATAGTATCTAGTGTTTTAATGATTAGTGCTGCCAATCTATTTCTTTGTTCAGGGCTCAAGCGCTTTCCATAATCTTCGCGACTATTATCTTCATAGTATTTCTGCCACAATGTATTAAATGCGGCCTTATTTAGTAGATATTGTTCATTAAGTTGGAACAGTAATTTTACTAATTTTTGGTCAGCTTCAGAAAGATTGTAGCCGCGGCCATTCATTGAATCTATAAGGATAAGTTTGCCTTTTACTTCCTTACCTACGATTAAGGCTTTAAAGAGCTGTATAGTGAAATATGGAAAAATTTTATGGTTCAGCTTTATCAGAACACCATAATTATCCATATTAGTTTTATCGACTGCCATTATATTTTTAAAAAATTGGACAGCAAAAGTAGTAAATAAAAATTACTAAGGGAATGATAGGGATTCATTGTAATTGACATTCAATAATTCTAATATTTGAGATTTTAGATAAAGGAGGCTGGATATATAAGGCTAGACTCTGGATAATGGACACTGAATAATAGACGCTGGACACTAGACTTTATGTAGTTGTTGCAACCAGCTTCAGTTTCGTAAATCGAACAGCCAGCGATAGGGATAGAAGGGGTTTGTACTGAGGTGGCGGGC
>CAYZQX010000451.1:0-3291 GCA_964480615.1 uncultured Chitinophagales bacterium
TTTTTTCTTAAACTTTCTCCTCTTAATTCAATTTTGTAAGATGTGTGCACTATCCGGTCGAGTATAGCATCAGCAATTGTCTCCTCACCAATGACATCAAACCATGATGCTAGAGGCAATTGCGATGCAATAATGGTTGCTTTTCGTGCGTGTCTATCCTCAATTAGTTCCATGAAATCCATTTGTTGTTGTTTTTCTAGATGAGTAAGACCAAAATCATCTAGGATGACTAAGTCCATCTTAGATATTTTTTCAAAGAATTTATGTATGCTTCCATCTAGTCTGGCCATTCGAGTTTTCATCATGAGCTTTTGCACATTGTAGTAAACTACTTTGTATCCAAGCATGCAAGCCTGGTGGCCGAGTGCAGATGCTAGATATGACTTACCGCAGCCTGTTGCACCTGTAATGATAATAGAGGAACCATCATTAATAAAATTGCAAGTTGCCAATGAAGTAACTAGAGCCATATCGAGTCCACGTGAAGAGTCGAATCGTAATTGTTCAACAGTAGCCTGATATCGAAAGGCTGCGTTTTTAGTAAGTCTACCAGTTCGGCGATTACCTCGTTCAATTAGTTCAGCATCTAGGAGCATTCCTATGCCATCTGCAAGATTGAGTTCATGTTGCTTTCGGGTATCAACAAGAACTTGCCATGATTTTTTCATTCCGATTAATTTCAACTCTGAGAGTTGTGATTCAATTGTTTGCATAATTTTTTGGACATTAAATTGGTTAATAAAATTAGGACATAATATTATCGAATGACAGAAAGGTCATTTTAAAACAGTGAGGTTTGATAGTACTCCTTACCCCGTATATTGCTATGCTTAGGCAGGGGTCGATCTTCAATAATTGGATGCTCGTCAGCTACCATTCTATTATCTAAGAGGCGTTTAATAAACCCATAAGTGTAATTGCATTCTTCTATACTTATTTTGCATGCTTTATCAAAATCTTCACCGTTTTTGTACACCCTTGCAAGATTAAGCAAGCCATCACAGGTTTTATAGAGTTGCTCTGGGTATCTGCCTGGTTGAGCAAATATCAGATCAAATAATTGATCGGTAGTAGCACTTATTTTAAGTGCCTTTTGTTTGTAATATTCGGGGCTTCGTTGGTTATATGCCTTGTGGTGTGAACATAGGTGATCTTCATTGGTGGTATATTTACCCATTCTTGTATCCCGAAGATGAATACATAAAAGGGTTCCTTTATGATACACACGGACAGTTGATCTGGTAAAGATTACAACCACCTTTTGACCAACGAAGGTATGTGGAACACTATAGTAGTGTTTATCTGGTGTAAGACAAAAATGGCAATTAAATCCCACTTTATATGTTCTTGTGTACTGAATCTCAAAAGGTAGATCAGGCAATGGCTTGAGCATTGGTTTTTCGGATGAATTGAATTGTTCTTCCCGAGTATATCCCTTTGTTTGCATTCTTCTTTGATTGAATAAAAACACTTGTTTAGCGATTGCTTCATTGAGCTCAGCAAGGGCAAAAAATTGGTTATGCCTCAGTCGGGCCATAATATGAGTATAGGCAATTTTAACCATATTTTCGACTGCTGCTTTATCTTTTGGCTTATAAGCTCTGGCAGGATAAACGGTTGTGCCATAGTGATTGCCGAATTGTTCAAAAACAATATTGACCTCTGGTTCGTACTTGTCTGTTTTTGTTACAGCACTCTTGAGATTGTCAGTAACCAAAGCACGAGGAACTCCTCCAAGGGCACGTAGGCAATTAGCTGTGCAGTAAATAAAGTCAGGCAAACTCTGACTCAAGCAGGCTTGCACATAACAATAGTTCGAATACGGGAGTATAGCAATGTATAACTGACAGTCAATTAACTCGCCTGTTTCTTTGTCGACATAGGACATTTTTTTGCCAGCAAAATCTATCATCAATTTATCACCAGCTTCATGTTGAAGTACCATTGTTACTTGCTTCGATTTAGAATATTGATACAAGTGGTGACAGAATTGACTGTAACTATAATGGGTTTCGTTTTGTGATGAATACTCCTCCCATAGCAAATGACGTGTTACACCCTTTTTTTTAAGTTCAGCTACATAAATAGGCAACTGCTCTAAAAGTGTATCATGACGTACATCACTATAAGCAGGATTGCCTATATGAAGACGAGTCATAAGTATAGGATCGTCAAGCTTTAGGAGTTCTTCAATGGGATATTTTAGAAAATCTATTTTAAGCAAATAACTCTTAACGGTATTTTTGCTCATCCCTGTATGGCGTGAGATATACTTTATCCCATAACCATCTCTATGTAATAATAATAATTGTTTAATGGTGCTCATACACATGATTTTACCTGCCATACCTAATTAATTTTATGATTGAAATTTAAACAATCATAAAGGTAAAACCCATATTAAGATTTTAAGAAGGGGGGTCAACATGCTCCAGAATAATTGAATGACTACCACATAAGGGGGTCAACATGCTCCGGAATAATTGAGCGATCGCTTGAAATAGGGGGGTCAGCATGTGCCAGTATGTCAGTATAAAAAATGCCGTTTTTAGTTGCTGATTTTCGTCTGTTGAGGGGGGTCAATATGCTCCAGTATATCCACTTTGCCACCTTATCAAGGAACTAAAGGTATTAAATCATTTATACCGTCTCAACAAAAAGAGAACTGTTTGGTAATTATAAACTCTAGTTATTACAATGCAATTAACAAATTTAGGATGACAAAAACCACAATTAATCAATTTTATTGGCGGATATTATTATCCATTGATGGATCAAAAATGTAATTGTTTTAGTAGGTTAAAACAGTAAAAAATATTATACTCACTTGTGACATACTAAAAAATATGAAAGGTTACAGCTCAAGCTGTAAGAAACAAGATAAATCCAAAAAGACATAAAGAGAGCCATCCAGGATAAAGAGAATGACACCTCTATTTTAGGGCTTGCTAAATAACTCTGAATTCATTTATACTAAACGATTATGGAATATGCAAGTGCAAAGGAAATGCACAATAATTTCTGCTTTTTAGCAAAAAAACTTGCATTGTAAATATGTAATGTTTGGGGTCAGGCATATTGGCTTGGCTTCTAAGTTGCGTGAGGACACGCAACTTAGCACTAGGTATTGAGTGAAGACAAGCAACTTTGAATACAAATATAACGCTTTTTTTTTCTCATAATCCCCAGATAATATGCCTGACCCAATGTCTTCACTTACACAGTGCTCTTTCAAATTGTATTCGACCGAGTAGGCAAGCGGGAATCTCACCCGCAAGCCTCTCACAGAAC
>CAYZQX010000452.1:0-3286 GCA_964480615.1 uncultured Chitinophagales bacterium
TTTTCAATTGCAATAGGTGTTTGTAGGTTATATTAAAGTATATTTTCCAAACATTTTATTGGGGGTTCTATTAGATTCTATCCAATTAATTATTCGCTATTAGCTTCGTTAGCAATTATTAGGGAATCCTGTTAAAATCAGGAGCAGTACCCGCTGCAGTAAGTTTCATAATGCGTTTTATAATAAGTCACTGAGTTATATGTTATGACTTGGGAAGGCATAAAATCGCGAAACAAGCCTGAAGACCTGCCTATAATAAATTCGAAACTTTCGGGAAGAAAAGTGTATGAAAAATTTATTAATAGCATATTATTTTAGCCTATGTATAGGAGGCAATGGATTGATATTATCGTCCCGAAATACCGCTATTGATGCTTTCATACTGTCAGACTCAACCGATCTTAATTATGAGAATGATACAATTAGTCTTAGTAGCTACTTGGATGATTTCGATACAAAGTACATTAATGGTGGTGATCAAATAGAAGAGGCGGTAATCACCGCTATTCCTTCATTTTATTTTCAATCATTAACTACTAATAATCACACTACTTTGCTATATAGGGGAAATAGTGCTGTCCAAAATCAAATAACTTGGAATGGTATTACCCTTAACTCCGCCTTTTATGGTCAGGCTGATGGCAATTTACTACCTATATATTTTACTGATAAGATTAATAGTAATAGTTCACCATTACAACAAGGGGGTTTGCAACTTGATCTTTATTCAGGTGATAATGACCTATATAATCATCGTATAATTGCAGTTTCAAATTCGATGAATAACCACTCATTGAATTACAAGTACAATGGCTTAGTAAAGATTGGATTATATACTAACTATGAAGACAATAGGTTTCGATATGCAAATGTATTAGCTAATAACGATAGCCAAATAATACAGCAAAACAATAATGTAGCTGAGCTCGCAGGGTATGTAGAAAAAAAATGGAATATAGGCAAGGGGGCGAATATGCACTGGTCCACAATATATATACAAACCCATAGAGAAATACCGCCTTTGAGTATTGCTATTACAAGTGAGGATCAGCAAGCTGATAATAGAGTTGGCACCTCCTTGATTTGGTCAAAGGAGCAAGATAATTTGCGTTTTAGTCAAACCATTAGCTCAGTTTTTCATAGGATAAAATACAATAGTGATATTAGCAATGGGTTTTATAATAACTATAAAGCACAATTGGATATTGATAAACGAAATGGTAATTATCAAATAGTTTTTGATTTTCCAATCAATGTAGGCAAAACGCCCTACTATAACACATTAAAACAACAAATTTTACCATCAATAACAGCTACTGGGACTAAGAATTGCCCAATAGGGAATATAATACATCGCATAAATCCTACCGTGAAAATAGGACTATCTCATAAGCAACAAATATTGCCTACTGCTGGATTGAATTATGAACTAGAAATTAATTCTTATGGTACGATAAAGGTATATAACGAATATTACAACCGTATTCCCACTTTAAATGATCTCTATTGGTTTCCACTAGGAAATCCAGCGTTAGAAGTAGAAAAGGGGATACATAGCGAGCTGAGCTATGAATACAATAATAAGTATTTAATGCCTAGTATCCCGCATATAAAATTGAACTGTTTTATGTATATCACCAAAGGATTAATAAGATGGGTTCCAGAATCGAACACTAATTTATATCGACCGATTAATGTTGGTAGATCAAGAAGGATAGGAGGTGAACTTTTAGTTTCTTATCATCGCAAAATAAACAGTGGTTGGATTTTAAAGTATAATCATAACTTATCCTATTTGTACAGCGAAGAGTATGACACAGGTGAAAATTCCTATCAAAGGAATCAGTACTATCCAAGTGTTATTTGCAATAATCGTCTTGATCTAATAAGAAAAAAGTTGAGTGGCTCATTGAATTATAGATATGAGGCGAGAAGGGCATTTTTTAATGTATTCACACCACCCGTTCACTTGGCAAATTTGGAGGTGGCTTATACAATCATACGAAAGGATAAACAAAAATTGAAAAAAATTAACTTGAGTATGATTGTTCAAAATTGTCTGAATCGCAGGATTGAATATATGCCAAACAGACCACAACCACCATTAAATATAACATTCAAAACAGAAATAATATTATGATGAAAATTAAATTTGCTATATGGAGCATTTTATTGCTTGCGCTTGTACCAGGGTGTAAAGAGGATGAGGATCAAGCAGTGGATACCGCTTTTTCGGCATATAAATTACTTATATTAAACGAGGGCAACTTTGGGATTGGCAATGCTGATTTTAGTTTGTTAAACCCCGATTCAATGCAAGTAATTAATAATGTGTATGAGCTACAAAACGGTCTAATGCTAGGGGATGTCCTGCAATCAGCATCCATTGACAATGAGTTCGTATATCTGGTTGTGAATAACAGTCAAAAAATTGTTAGAGTTGGGTTAGATGACTTTGTGTTTGATCGACAATATGCAAGTTTCAGTTCCCCTAGATTTTTAGCAATAGATGGATTAGGCAATGGAATTGTAACTAATTATTATGAAAACACAATCAATCAGTTTTCAGTAGAAGATGACAATATTATTTCAATATGGAATGCTGAATGTACTACAACAGGATTTGATATATGTGGCAATGAAAATGTATTGATTCATGAGAGTGACTATATTGTTTCGAGCTTATCGAACAATAGTGTATTTACTATTGATAAGAATACAAATCAGTTATTGAATCAGCGGATCCTGAACGCCGATCCTATGTATATGGAACAGGATGTAGAAGGTGATGTATGGGTATTAACTTACGATTTTAATGGGCTCAGCTCGATACTTTATGAATTGAGCGCAACCGATTTATCAATCAAAAGATCTATAACACTTTCCACGCAACCTCCATTTTCAAGTATGCCATTTTGTTTTTCGAGCGATGGGACAAAGTTATATCTATTAGGGGATAAAGTTTATCGATTGAATGTCTTAGAAGATCAGATATCCGATCTTGAATCAATCATTGAATATGTTGGTATTCAGAATCCTAATGGCGTTTTCGTTGATCCATCTGATACAAAATTATATCTCACTGATGCTGCTGGTTATACAGGCAATGGAAGGTTAGTTGTTTACAATATTGATTCTGGATTAGTGATTGAAGATTATGAACTAGGACCTATACCATCTAAAATGTATTGGATCAATAATTAGGGCTTGCTAAATAACTCATAAGTATGCGATTATGGCGATGCCCAATGTCGTTAAGTTAAGGAAATTAACAACAATTAACTAT
>CAYZQX010000453.1:0-3276 GCA_964480615.1 uncultured Chitinophagales bacterium
AACTTATGCAACAATATAGAATCCAGTTCAAATAAATAAGGGAAGGGTGCAAAAGAGGCAAAGCCACAAAATGAAATTGATCCTGCATTACCTGAATTTAGTAAATTATTATAATAAAAAGAAGATTCAGGAGGCGAAGCGTTCATACAATTTCCAATAAAATTTCCAAGAGCTATAACTGCTGGGTACTTAGATTCATTATCCCAATTATCTTCCAACTCTTGAAAACCATAGCCTTCCAAACCTGTATCACCTAGCAGATTTATTATACCCAATCCATTATTCAATAAATCATCATAAGACATTTGGTTGTAACTGTCTCCATTGTAATGATTGGAATTGTAATCGCTGTAATTACTATTTTCATATATGGGCAAGGTCATATTGGCAAATCTATCACTCAAAATGCTAACTGTGCTATCGATGTAAAAGGGACAATAAGCATTGAGGTAACTTTCAAACCAATTTTTATGCGAGGCACAACTCGAAGTATAACTATTTTCATGGCTTAATAATTTATCCATATAATTTTTTAATTCTTGGCTATTGCCTGCTGGAATTCTACTAATGACGATCTCAGTTTTAGCATGACCTAAGTCATCCTTATCAAGCACGTATGACCAGTCACTGGGTGGATATCCAAATGCAGGTATGACAAGGGAAGGATCAATTTCGGTATATTTTACATCCGGTAACAAACCACCTTTAGCAATTAACAAAACATACTGTGGAGTAACTGTCCAATTTTCACTTACTGATCTTAATTTCAACTCATCTATAAAATTTCTGATTGCAAGGTTATAAAATGGCACGCCATATCCATACTGATCATATAAGTCCTCCACTGATACATACAAGATACGATGCGCGCCTCCTTGTGGACTTGATCTAAAATCAATGTATCGCTGTATCTGATCTTCTCCAGTACCTGAACCTACTGGTGTCCTCAATTGCTCGGCACCTATCACGACTATGTCATAACCTATACTCGATTGAAAATAGTCAGGCATCGTTACTTGCTCTAGTTCATTGATTGCATATAATTTTTCGAGCGTGTCAGCAAGTATTAATTTATGACCATTGGTTTCGCCATCGATACAAATGGCATGTGTGTTATCAGCACTTGAAGAAACATATCTTTTGGAATTCTGGGTGTCGTACATAATTACTTGATTACTGCCATTAGGCCACTCACCAATAAAATTCCAATTATCTTCATCAGGAATTATACAACTTACTTCCTCGGGATCAAAAACATTTTGTCTGTCATAAATCAATTGAGTAGCATAATACACAAACCTTGGTGATATGGTATTCAATTCAACATCAAATCTCACTGAATTATCTTCTACTAGCAATTCTATTGGGATATATAACGCAATCCTTTTAGTAGTTGCATACTCATAATTAGCTGTCATAAAAAACTGACCATTAACGGAAATATCTACCTCCTGTGGTTCGTTGTTTTCACTTTTAATCATTATCATATCCAATACCAATAAAACAGTATCTTCTAAACTACTAACTGAATCAACCTTGAAATTATATACGAAAAAGCTATCAGTTTGCGAAACAGGAAATATAGTAGAGGTATATCCTTCTGTGCTTTCCAAATAGGGATCGCCAAGTCTAATGGGATTAGGCCCTATTGATGGTTCTGGATTTTGTAACCTATATTCATAATCTCCTCTAAAAGTCATATTAAAAAAAAATCGGTTATCATAAGGCCGATTTGGCTGCACCTCATATAAAGAAGCGTCACACAAGGCTACATCTTGTATCCTCAAGGGAGAGGCCGTGGTATCACAAGTAAGAAAATAATAAAATTCATTTTTCAATATGGAATTATTCGGGTGTAATTGATTTTCAGGTGCATCATAAAACTCCGCTTCATGAATACCGTGATTGTATTCCCCATAAAACTCAATATAATCGCCCTGTCCAAACTGAACAGTATCGCTGATATAGAGTGGTTGTTCTACACCTCCTCTCCACAATTGCCAGCCTGAAGGATTCATTAAGATTGTTGTATTGCTCAATGTCTCATAGGATATTCGGTATATCCCATCTTCGGCGATCATAAATTTATAATAATTAGCATCGTGATCCACCCAATCATTCGCATGCCCCTGCGAATAAGTGACTAAGGAATTAAACAAGAAACAGAATAGGATAAGAATTAGCTTTTTCATCTTCAATATAATTTTAAGTTTGAAATTAATAATAGAGTAAAGTTAAGCAATTATTTAATAATGCGGATATTCGCAAAAAAAAATGATTACCCTATGAAAAAAGGAATTGTTCAAGAAATAATAATGGCGCTTCAGTCGGGAGCTAATCCAGAAAGAGCAGCAAAATCTCCAGGGTATTTTAAAACATTTGATGAAGTACAGAATACAAAAATGTCATAGGGCTAACGCTTCGCATTTATTACAAAAATCAATTTTCACATAACCCATCAACAACTAAAGATTTAGTACTCAACTTATTTTTTCACAATTGTTTTGCCGCTTGTTCCTTTCTGCGTATTTATAGTTATTGAATAGATACCAGGAGCTAGATCTTTTATGTCCAGCTTTTTTGTATTGGAACTGTATGCATCCACTAACTTAACCAATTTTCCATCTACACTATTTATAGCGACACTGGCTATGGGACTTTGAAGGGATTCGACATATAAGTAATCACTAGCAGGATTGGGATATACATAACAACTGACTGCTTGTTGATCAATTACCGATGTAGGAAAATTGAGTGTACCTACACTATTATTTTCCTCACAATATTCAATATAGGTATTATCACTATCTATGGTTACACGTATTTCAGGCAATTGGCCATTGACTACTGGAAGAGTGAGGTATTGGGTGGTGCTATCATTAGGTAAAGTAATATAAGATTCATTACTCGTTATAGCCTGCCCATCATTAGCATATTCCAGTTTGATTTTTAATGCCCCTTCATTATACACACCATTATAAGAGATTGTAAAGGACACTTGTGCTAATTCATCGTTGCTATTATAGGGATATACTATTTCAAAACTTTCTTCCTTGATTTCGATGTCTTTACCCGCATGATGAGCGATGGAAACTAGTGGATCTCCCATAAGTACAAACTGAGACAACACAATATCACCATAAGAATAATCATTATCGAATGACTCATTCATAAAATCCTTGTAGGCTAAACCCATAGGCTGTCCATAATAATCAATCACTAACTTATGCAACAATATAGAATCCAGTTCAAATAAATAAGGGAAGGGTGCAAAAG
>CAYZQX010000454.1:0-3275 GCA_964480615.1 uncultured Chitinophagales bacterium
GGCGATACGATAAAGTTTGTAAATATTGATCCCTACCGAATAGTAGTAACTGGCAGGACTAAGCATTATCTATCCGCCTTTGGTGAGCACGTTATTGCTGAAGAAGTAGAGTCAGCAATCCAAGAAGCCGCACAAGAAGCCCGCTGTTTTATTAACGAATTTACAGTAGCTCCTAAGATGAAAACGGATACAGAGCTCCCTGCCCACGATTGGTATATCGAGTTCGATCATTTACCACTTGACCTACCCAATTTCAAAATTCGATTAAATGAAATTATGATGAAAAAAAACATCTATTACGCCGACTTACAAAAGGGGAATATCCTACAACCATTAATCGTAAACATAGTGCCCAAAGGAGGGTTTAATGAATATATGAAATCCATTGGAAAATTAGGAGGTCAGAACAAAGTTCCTCACCTAGCAAATGATCGAAATATTGTGGATAATATCAAAACAATAGCTAGCTAATATTAACGGATTTATAGGTGCTCATTTTACAGATTTTATATCCATTCATTGTGAACTATTCATTCATTGCGCTCATACCCTATCCTTCAATATTTTATTTAATAAAATAATGCGATTTTCAATCTTGACAAACCAAGAAATCGCGTTTCAATATTCATTTAATTTTTTCTTTAAAAAAAATACTATTATGAATCTAAAAATTTTTAACGACCAATGAAATCCATCGGCATATTTGGTTCTACTGGATCTATAGGTACACAGGCCATTGATGTGCTTTCCGCACAATCGGATAAATTCAAACTCGATTTTATCACGGCAAATAATAATGCCGAACTATTAATAGCACAAGCCATCGAACACAAACCTAGTGCTGTATGTATATGCAATGAATCCCTCTACACAACTGTCAAAAAAGCGCTCAGCTCCTACCCTATTCAAGTGTTTGCTGGGAAAGAGGAATTGATGAGTCTTGCCGCCTGGCCTACGACTGATATGGTACTTACCGCATTAGTAGGCTTTGCTGGATTGCCTTCCACCATTAAGGCCATAGAAACTAAAAAACAAATTGCGCTAGCTAATAAAGAAACCCTCGTGGTGGCAGGTGATATAATAACAAGACTTGCACAAGAACATGGCGTATCCATCCTACCTGTGGACTCAGAACATTCAGCTATATTTCAATGTCTTGTGGGTGAAGCGGATATGTGCGTGGAAAAAATCATACTCACCGCCTCTGGAGGGCCATTCAGAGGTATGCAAAGAGATCAACTCTTAAACGTAACGAAACGAGAAGCATTAAAACATCCCAACTGGGAAATGGGAGCTAAGATCACCATTGACTCAGCTTCTATGATGAACAAAGGGCTTGAAGTGATAGAGGCCAAATGGCTCTTTAACCTAGACCCTGAACAAATAGAAGTCATCATTCATCCCCAGAGTATTATTCACTCCTTGGTACAATTTAAAGACAGCAGTATCAAGGCACAACTGGGACTGCCTGATATGAAATTGCCCATTCACTATGCACTTAATTATCCTCATAGATCAGTAAGCAATATACCACGTTTTGATTTCAACGCATACCCTCAATTAAATTTTGAGAAACCCGATCCTATTACATTTAAAAATTTAGCTATCGCTTATAATGCCATTTCAAAAGGTGGCAATATGCCTTGCGCTATGAATGCAGCTAATGAAATAGTAGTCGAAGCTTTTCTATGTGACAAAATTGGTTTCTTAGCCATGTCCGATATTATACAAGAAACAATGGATGGCATCCAGCACATCGAAAAACCTACCTTAGCTGATTATATAACAACCGATCAAGAAGCTAGAAGAATAGCAGCAAAACTCTTGCACAATTCCTAACACCCCAAAGCGCTAAAAAGAATTATCTTTAAAACCCATATCCAAAAAAAAACAATTCATTATGTCGAAAATATCTAAGTATATAATTGGGATACTATTAATTGTCCTAGTATTAGTGATAGGTTATAAACTGCTGAATATTATTATTTACATCATCATTGCAGCGGTATTAGCCCTACTAGGTAATCCGATCATGGATCGATTAACAAAACTGGGTATCAGACAAAAAAAAATGCCCCGCAGTATTGCCGCACTTATTACAATGCTATTGTTTTTTGGCCTTATTGCATCTTTCTTTATCATCTTCGTTCCACCGATGGTTCAAAAAATTTCCTACCTAGGTTCATTGGATATGAATGAAGTGAGTCATAGCCTGCAAAAACCTTTAGTCAATATAGAGCACTTCTTAAAGAGTTACAATATAATACCTGCTGATCAAAACCTAGAAAAAATTCTGCTCGATAATGTAAAAAAAGTATTTAATCTCTCTAAAATATCGAGCTGGATTAATGGAATTGTAGGGATACTGGGCAATCTTGTAGCTGCCGTTTTTAGTATTGCATTTATCCTCTACTTTTTTCTCACGGATAAAAATTTACTCGATGGATTTATACGAAAACTAGTGCCGGAAAACAACCTAAAAAATTATGAAAATGCCAATAACCATATAGGCGACTTACTCACCAAATATTTTGGGGGCTTGCTCATACAAGGGTCCATATTTACCATACTTATTTTTATAGGATTAAAAATCATAGGCGCATCAAATCCTATGTTAACAGCACTATTCGGTGGACTTATGAATGTAATTCCTTATGTAGGACCTATTATTGGGGTTATATTTGGAATATTCTTAGAGATTACGAGTAGGATAGGTGAAGACTTCAGCAGTGCCGTAATGCCCACTTGTGGCTGGATGATCTTAGTATTTTATGTCGTACAAATGATTGACAATTGGATTGTACAACCTTATATTTTTAGTACCAGTCTGAATGCACATCCTTTAGAAATATTTCTTGTTGTATTAATGGCAGGAACCTTAGGGGGCATACTAGGTATGATTATCGCCATTCCTATGTATTCCGCATTGCGAGTAATCGCTAAAGAATTTTTATCGGAATTCTCGGTGATAAAAAGACTTACACAAGACATTGAATATCCTGAATCTAAAGATGTATAAGATAAATAAAAAAACAATCTTTATAGGTATCTATTATTAAATCTTGGGGTATCATCCTAATGGAAAGATTCTATGATTATGGCGATGCCTAAAGGCCCGGGCTATGAGGGGCTACGCTGACGCTTCGGTACTGAGGTGGCGGGCTTTCGGATTAATAAATTCTAGGCTGATGAAAGCCCGACACCTCAGTACAAACCCCTTCTATCCTACCGTGTACACAGATCTTTTTATTTTTGCAGATGATAACTTATGAACT
>CAYZQX010000455.1:0-3271 GCA_964480615.1 uncultured Chitinophagales bacterium
AAGATGTGATTTCTGCATCTGCATTTGATGATAAAATCGCTTGGTATGAAAATGAGGGAAATGGAAATTTTGGTACGCAAAATATCATCAGTACTCTAGCTGATGAAGCTACTTCAGTCTATGCTACCGACCTTGATGGCGATGGAGATCAAGATGTGCTTTCTGCATCTTACAATGATGATAAAATCGCTTGGTATGAAAATTATGGAAGTGGAAATTTTGGTATTCAAAATATTATCAGTACTCAAGCTAATGGTGCTTATTCAGTCTATGCCACCGACCTCGATGGTGATGGGGATCAAGATGTGCTTTCCGCATCTTTTGATGACGATAAAATCGCGTGGTTTGAAAATGATGGTAGCGGAAATTTTGCAGGACAAATTGTAATTAGTACACAAGCTGATGGTGCCAGATCAGTTTTTGCCGCCGACCTCGATGGGGATGGGGATCAAGATGTACTTTCAGCATCATACAATGATGATAAAATCGCTTGGTACGAAAATGATGGTTCTGGCAATTTTGGAACGTATAATATTATTGATACACAAGCTTCCGGTGCGAGATCAATCATTGCTACTGACCTAGATGGGGATGGGGATCAAGACGTGATTTCTGCAACATACTATGATGACAAAATTGCTTGGTATGAAAATGGGGGAAATGGAAATTTTAGCGGACAAAATATCATCAGTAATCAAGCTGATGGTGCTTGGTCAGTCAATACATCCGATCTCGATGGGGATGGGGATCAAGATGTACTTTCTGCATCTTGGAATGATGACAAAATCGCTTGGTACGAAAATGATGGAAATGGTATTTTTGGATGGCAAAATATTATCAGTATTCAAGCCAATGGTGCAACATCAGTTTATGTATCCGACCTCGATGGTGATGGAGATCATGATGTGCTTTCGGCATCATACAATGTTGATAAAATCACTTGGTATGAAAATGAAGGTAGTGGAGATTTTGGAGTTCAGAATATTATAAATACCCAAGCGGATGGTGCTAGATCAGTATATGCCACTGACCTCGATGGAGATGGGGATCAAGATGTGCTTTCTGCATCAGAACTTGACGATAAAATCGCGTGGTATGAAAATTTGCAATACGCTAAATCGGATTTTATATACGATAAGTGCCTGTTATTAATACCAGATCACAAAATAATTAATAGATCAAGATTTGCGCTATTACCAAGTACAACATATCAATGGATTCTTATTGATGAACTTATAAGTTCTAGTAAAGATCTTGAGCATATTTTACTAGAGCCCGGCAATTATTTACTTACCCTAATCTCCTGCACATTATCCTCTTGTGATACTATTACAAAACAAATTGATTTGTTGGAGTTTGAATTAAATGCAAAACCAGTTTTCCAAGCAAATACGCCTTATATATTTGCCAACAATTCTAATAATATCAGTTATTGGGTATGGGAGTTTGGAGATGGTGGAATTGAGGAAATACAGACACCTACTTATGCATACGTTAACCCTGGAGTATATCAGTTAGAGGTAAATGTATATAACACGGATATTGCCGAAGATTGCTTTCATCAGATGGAATATATAGCTACCGTAGTAGGCTCTCCCACAGGTCTTAAGGAATTGATATTATCCAGTCCTTTCATATATCCAAATCCTGCTGACCAGTATTTATATATTACACTAAACGATCAAGCCTCAGAACTTGTGTTTGTGCTTTATGATGTGCTAGGTGAGAATTTATTTTCCAAGCGTATAGATGGAAGTGGGGAGGTCGCTATTCCTATTGGAGATTTAGCTGAAGGTATATATTATGGAAAAGTATCGAATAGCGACGCGGTACATAAGATTGTGATTGTTCATTGATGTCAGTGCGTAATTATTATATTAGTGATTGTGCATATATCTAATACAAAGGATATGTTTCGGTCAAAACGACAATAGGTAATAAAGCATTATGTTTTTAAAAATCGTAGAAATTATAATATTGTTTTGATTGTCCCGTAATTGATTGTAAGAAGTTGTTTTATACAAATTTCTAAATAATCTTGTTTGCACAAAATAAATTATCACTATCTTTATAACAAATAATTAACTAATGAAAAGTATTGAATTGCAATTGTATGATTTTTTAGCGCCTAAAATTAAACGTGTTATTCTATGTTTTATTGGGGTACTTTTTCACTTATCTGCTTATACTCAGTCTGATCTTTTTGCACCATCTATAGCAATTACAAATACTTCAAATGGAGCAGAGTCAGTATTCTCATCCGACCTAGACGGGGATGGCGATCAAGATGTGCTTTCAGTATCATATTTGGATGATAATATCACTTGGTATGAAAATGATGGAAATGGAAATTTTATAGAGCAAAATATTGTTAATACACTAGCTGATGGTTTGCAAGCAGTATATATTAAAGACCTCGATGGTGATGGTGATCAAGATTTGCTTTCAGCATCTTATGTTGATGACAAAATCGCTTGGTATGAAAATGTTGGGATGGAAATTTTTGGTGGACAGAATATTATCAGTCTTCAAGCTGATGCAGCTAGTTCAGTTTTTGCCGCCGACCTCGATGGAGATGGGGATCAAGATGTGCTTTCAGCCTCCTCTGAGGATGATAAGATCGCTTGGTATGAAAATAATGGGTTGGGTTTTTTTGGAGACCAAATTGTCATAAGTATTCAAGCTGATTATGCTCAATCAGTATATGCTGCTGATCTCGATGGGGATGGAGATGAGGACGTGCTATCAGCATCCTCCGAGGATAATAAAATTGCTTGGTATGAGAATGATGGAAATGGTAATTTTGGCGAGCAAAAGGTGATTAGCCTAGAAACAACTTGGGCTCAAACAGTAGCTACCGCTGATCTAGATGAGGATGGTGACCAAGACGTACTTACATTGTCCTACGATGATTATAAAATTGCATGGTATGAAAATGATGGAAACGGAAATTTTGGATGGCAAAAAATCATTAGTATTCAGACTATTACTGCCAATTCTGTATTCTCTTCTGATCTAGATGGAGACGGAGATCAAGATATGCTTACTGCTTCCTACAATAATAATAAAATAGTTTGGTATGAAAATGAAGGTAATGGAAATTTCGGAGTTCAGAATATTATAAACACACAAGCTGTTGGTGCTATTTCAGCATGTGCCACGGACCTCGACGGAGATGGGGATCAAGATGTGATTTCTGCATCTTTGGAAGACGATAAAATCGCTTGGTATGAAAATCAGCATTTAGCTAAAGCTGATTTTGTATATGATA
>CAYZQX010000456.1:0-3225 GCA_964480615.1 uncultured Chitinophagales bacterium
ATTGCGGATTAAATTTTATTCTAGTTTTTATTATACTACACCTATCTTCAGTGCATTGGTTTTACCCATATCCATGATAGGCATGCTGCTAGTATGGATAATCACATCACCTGTGTGTAACAATCCCAGTTTGGTGAGGAATTCCTTGTTTTCCTGATAGGCTTGATTCGTGCTTTTGCGCTGATCATAAAAAATAGTTCTCACACCCCAAACGAGGCTCAGTGAATTTAATAAATTTTCATTTTCGGTGAATATAAATATTCTACAGTTGGGTCGGTAGGATGATATCTTATAAGCGGTATAACCACTCATTGTACTCCCAAGAATTGCTTTGGCATTGGTATCGCGTGCAAGCATCACAGCATTGTAACACAGTGCATCGCTGATAAAGTGGCTGCTATCTTTGGAGGTGGGGTAGTATCGGAAGTAGATTTGTTCTTGTGTTTCTACGTAGTCGAGGATACTTGTAAATGTTTCGATCACCTTGATAGGATGATCACCCCGAGCAGTTTCCCCACTGAGCATGACGGCATCGGCACCATCGTATATGGCATTCGCCACATCAGTTACTTCGGCGCGTGTGGGTGTGTGATTGTGTATCATACTCTCCATCATTTGTGTGGCTATGATAACTGGCTTAGCAGCGATGCGGCACTTGGTAACTATTTCTTTTTGTATCACTGGCACTCTTTCGAGAGGAAGCTCCACGCCTAGATCTCCACGGGCTATCATAATTGCATCGGAAGCTGCTATAATCTCATCAATATTGGTGATGGCTTCAGGCTTCTCAATTTTGGCTATGATTCGAGCCGGGTGGTTGTAGAGGGAGATAATACCTCTCAATCTTTCGAGGTCAGTAGGTTTTCGTACAAATGATAAGGCAATCCAGTTAACTTTTTCCTCAAGTGATAAAATAAATTTTAGATCATTGAGGTCTTTATCGGGTAGGGAAGGTATGGTAACTGCGGTGTCAGGCAGGTTCACCCCTTTGTGGCTTTCGAGCAAGCCATCATTAAGTACCTTTGCCTTGAGCATACTTCCTTCCTGCGCTATTGCTGTTAGAGCTATGGCACCATCATTGATCAATATTCTATCGCCAGGATTGGCATCTTTAGCGAGGTCATTATAGGATACAAAAAATTTCTCAGGTCCTAGGTCTTCCTCATTGTTGGTAAACCATACGATATCGTCTTTCTTCACCTTAACTCCTGAATCGGGGATATCCCCGAGACGGATCTTAGGCCCTTGAAGGTCGGCAAGTATCCCCACATTGGTACCCAGCTCATCATTAGCAGCACAAATCGCCTTGATCTCGGCATGGTGGGTATGGTGATCCCCATGAGAGAAATTGAGCCTAAATACATCAACCCCTGCAATTATTAGACCTTTAATGGTCTCTTTATCATTACTTGCAGGGCCTAAAGTGGCAATGATTTTGGTTTTATGGTTTGGAATAATCATAATTTTCAGCGGGTACAAACCCGCGGTTTTGGCATTATTTAAAAAATAGAGGGCAAAATAAGCGATTTAAAAAAAAGAAGTCTATTTTTGCACAAAATTATTAAAACAATAATCCTTTTTTTATGTCAGAAATTGCAAATAGAGTAGGCAAAATTATCGTGGATAAACTTGGTGTTGATGCTGCCGAGGTTACCCCCGAAGCACACTTTACCAATGATTTAGGTGCCGATTCACTCGATACCGTAGAGCTCATCATGGAGTTTGAAAAAGAGTTTAGTATTTCCATCCCAGATGAGGAAGCTGAGAAAATTCTTACAGTAGGAGATGCTATATCCTATTTAGAGCTACAAACTAAATAAAATATAGAATCCAATCTTATGAAACGCAGAGTGGTAGTTACCGGTCTGGGAGCCATTACGCCACTAGGTAATGATCTTCCCACTTATTGGGAAAATTTAATTAACGGTGTAAGCGGCAGTGCTCCTATAACCCATTTCGATGCTGCGTTATTCAAAACAAAATTTGCCTGTGAAGTAAAGGGGTTTAATATAGCCGATTTTTTAGATGTAAAAGAGGCTAAGAGGTTAGACCCCTTTGCTCATTTTGCAATGGTATGTGCCGATGAAGCAGTTAGAGATTCGGGCATCTTAGATGCCGATATCGATAAAAATAGGATAGGGGTAATATGGAGTTCAGGAATAGGTGGGTTGCGCACTTTTCAGGAAGAAATTTCTTCTAATACAGTCGATGGAAAGGTGAATCCTCGATTCAACCCTTTTTTTATTCCTAAAATGATTCTCGATATTGCCGCAGGGCAAATCAGTATTAAATACGGATTTCACGGTCCAAATTTTGCAGTTGTATCTGCTTGTGCCTCTTCCACCAATGCGCTGATCGATGCGATGACCTATATACAAATAGGCCGCGCCGAGGTATTTGTCACTGGCGGATCGGAAGCTAGTATTTCCGAGGCGGGTGTAGGTGGCTTTGGCGCTATGAAAGCGCTCTCACAGCGCAATGATGATCCCAGTACAGCCTCAAGACCATTTGATGTGGATCGAGATGGGTTTGTTATAGGCGAAGGTGCTGGCGGGCTTATACTCGAAGAATTAGAACACGCTAAGCGACGCGGGGCTAAGATATATGCAGAGCTAGCCGGTGGTGGGATGAGTGCTGATGCTTATCATATTACGGCACCACATCCCGAAGGGTTAGGGGCTTCATTAGTTATGAAAGATGCATTGAGGGATGCTGATATGCCCAAAGAAATGATTGATTATATCAATGTGCATGGGACATCGACTCCACTAGGCGATATCGCAGAAGCGAAAGCTATTCAAAATCTTTTTGGCGACCACGCTTATAATTTGAATATTAGCTCTACTAAATCCATGACAGGTCATCTTTTAGGTGCAGCAGGTGCTATTGAAGCTATTGCAGCTGTGCTAGCAGTGAAACACGACATCGTGCCGCCTACTATTAATCATTTTAATGACGACCCGGCATTTGATCCAAAACTCAATTTTACTTTTAATGCCGCACAAAAACGTACAGTTAGAGCAGCATTGAGCAATACTTTTGGGTTTGGTGGCCACAATGCTAGTGTTATTTTTAAGAAATACGAAGAATAATCCTTTAGCTCTTGTTAATATTCTTCCGATTTAATTGCGTATTTTCCTGGAAAAATGACAATTATTTGTAAAAAAGATAAAATAGTTCTTGGAAATAAAAATAATAATATTAATTTTGCCGTCCCTTACGGGG
>CAYZQX010000457.1:0-3223 GCA_964480615.1 uncultured Chitinophagales bacterium
CTTATTGCCTGAAAACAATCCAATCAATCCCAGCCACACAATAAACATTAAAACAAATGACAACACTAAAACAAATGCATTGGCAGACCTATTAACTATTTGAACCACTACATTAGAACAATATTTTTTATACAATCGCCTAACTATATATAAATAGCCCACTACCACTGCAATCAATAAAGCAAGCAATAACAGATACGCTCCTACAACTTCATCCGTCATTGATACGTGTTGCCAAGCAACTAATAGGTCTTGCCCTATCAATCTTCGCCCACTAATTTTATACGCTTTTATGTCTATGATACTCAGCATAATCATCGATACGCTTGCAAGCACATAGCCATTAAAAATAATTGACCTCAAAGTATTTTTTATTGCCAAGCGCGAATGGAACAATATGTCGGCCATCATCAATCCTCCATACAAGATTATTGCCATCCATAAAACAATAATCATATCGAATCTCAAACAACCTATTAATAGCCATAACCAACTGCTAATATCCATCCTAAAATCGACAAGCAATTCATCTTTATACTGGACATAAAAACACAATCTAATAGCTAAAAAAAATAGCAGCATCCAAATTATATTTGACAGCACAAATCGAAACGTTGGATGGCTATAATACTTATCTATATGTTTTGTAATTAGATTCAAGAATGTGTAATTAGTTGTTAGCAATTTTTCATTTAGTATCTATAAGTAATACCTGTACATTAGGAATTGATTCTGTATTTTTTATTGCTTCGCTGTTTTCCAAATAGGAGACGAATAGCGGATAAGCCGAAAAAGTAGGAACATAGTCCTCATCGAGCAAAAAATACACAACATCAAATGCATCAAAATCCGAAACAAGAACGAGGGTTTTAATATACAGCAGTTTCAACCATCGCTTGTACCATTGCCTAGAATATTGTGGCCAATAAATTTTTTTAAAATTTTTCTTATCCATTTTACTCAGCAAATAACCTCGATCGGATTCAAGCCATAAATTGCCATTTTGATGATAAGTAATTGCTAAGCTTGAAAGCTTCTGTGATACGCTGTGATAGTTGTCAGCGTTTAGATTTTTGAGATCAAGCCAATAATGGATGGGTTCTAACACTTGTGTAAATACAGTATCCAATAAAAGCAAATCGCCATCAATTTTAGTATAAGGAAAATCGTGTGAAACTATAAATGTTTTAAGCGAGTCATCATAATACACATCAATCTCCACGCCTTTTATCCCTTGATCTATATTGTATTCGATCCCCTCTACAGAATTAGGTGGATAAAAAGGTGAATAAGCTCTATGTGCCCAATATTGCTTTTGGTTTAATGGTATATTCAAGGCAGACTTTGTACGCCATAGCACCTCCACTAGTAAGACCAAGAGTACTGGCACTAGACCAATAAGGACTAAGCATTTATGTAAGCTGGAAAACTTGATATGCACAAGGTAAATTTAAGAACATATTTTAATTTCCCCTTACCCTGCGTTTTAATTTCACAGTATTATGGGATACTAATCAACTACACCTTGAACAATATATAGCAGTTCTGAATTGAAAAAATTTCAGGATCTGAAATATATTAATCACTTATAAAACTGTTGAACTTTTATTTTAACAATTCTCTTGCGATTACTAGCTTTTGTATCTCCGATGTTCCTTCGCCTATGGTACACAATTTCGCATCTCTATAGAACTTCTCCACAGGAAATTCTTTGGTATAGCCATAGCCACCAAATATTTGTACAGCATCATTGGCTATAGCGACTGATGCTTCGGAAGTATAGTATTTAGCCATAGCTGAGATTTTCGTAACTTTTTCACCCTTATTTTTCATATCTGCTGATTGCAAAGTAAGCAGTTCACCAGCTTCAATGCGAGTTGCCATATCGGCAAGTTTAAAAGATATTCCTTGAAACTCAGCAATTGGCTTACCGAATTGTTCGCGCTCTTTGGCATATTTTAAGGAGGCCTCATAAGCACCTTTAGCGATTCCAAGGCCAAGTGATGCGATGGATATACGACCACCATCTAAGATTTTCATCGCTTGAATAAATCCATCACCTACATTGCCCAATATATTATCCGCTGACACCCTACAGTCTTCAAAAATTACTTCGGCAGTTTCAGATGCGCGCATCCCTAGTTTATTTTCTTTTTTTCCTGCTTTAAGACCAGGCGTACCGCGCTCTACTACAAATGCTGTCATACCGTGTGAGTCCAATAACTCACCTGTACGTGCGATTACTACAAGTACATCACTAGACTTACCATGGGTAATCCAGCACTTTGTACCATTTAAGATATAATCATTGCCATCCTTTACAGCCACACATTTCATACGCATAGCATCCGATCCAGTATTCGGCTCAGTGAGTGCCCAAGCACCTATCCATTCACCTGTAGCGAGTTTAGGCAAGTATTTTTTCTTTTGCGTCTCATTGGCAAAACTCAAGATATGATTCGTACACAGCGAATTGTGAGCGGCAGTAGAGAGGCCTATGGAACCACATACTTTTGCTATTTCTACAATGATGTGAACATACTCTATATAACCCAATCCAGCACCACCATATACCTCAGGAACAAGTACCCCTAAATATCCCTGCTTGCCCATTTTACGAAAAAGATCCACTGGAAATTCTTGCGATTCATCCCACTCCATCACATAAGGGCGAATTTCTCTTTCAGCAAAATCGCGAACACTCTGCACAATCATCATTTGATTCTCAGTGAGGTTAAAACTTAAACTATCTTTATTTTCTGGCATTGTTGACATAAGGAATATTTAATATTTCCGCAAATATAAGGATTTAGCATTATATAACCTTACAACATATAACTACTCAATTTTTTAGCAATTTTACAAGTCACCACGGCATTGACATAAGTCAATCATTAGTCAATTAAAAAAAGGCTTTCACAATGACTCAAAAATAAACAATTTGTTTGCCAGCAATGTATAAATTTTTTTACGATACTAATAATAAATGTCATTATGGCGATGCCTAAAGGCCCGGGCTATGCGGGGCTGCGCTACGCTCCGGTACTGTGGTGGCGGGCTTTCGGCATAATTGCATAAAACAATTGAAAGCCCGCCACCACAGCACAAACCCCTCCTATCCCTATCGCTGGCTGCGCGATTTACGATTCCCGATTTTCGATTTACGAGATGTGCGTGCCTAAAATAGCTTGACAAATATAATAAATTATTTTGATTCAAATAA
>CAYZQX010000458.1:0-3223 GCA_964480615.1 uncultured Chitinophagales bacterium
GGTCCAGGGTACTAAGAAATATTTTAATTGTTATTGAAAGGATTAACTGCACTTGCCCAAGTTAGTACGAGATTGCGAGCAAGGATACATAGCTAATCGAATACAATAAAATCTAAAAAAATATTGGGTTACCAAAAAAGCGAGATTACTTGATTTGAAAATAGTTTTATTACAGGATTTGATTCTAACTGATTAATCAAAATAATGTTTATATTTGTAAGTACTAATATACTTGCGCTATGACAAAGAAAATATTGCACATCCTATTGCTCTTATTGAATACTTTAATGGTTTTAGGACAGCCATTGATAACCGATTCGGGGTTTGGGTATCAGGGGTCGGCCTTGTATGATTTTGGTGGAAAATCGGAAGAAGTATTGGCTACTGCTGTTAATAATGAAGGGCAAATTTTAGTGGTGGCAAGACCCATTTCACCTTATAATAGTCAAAACATGTTTGTTACTAAATTTTCAAGTGCAGGTGTCCTTGATACTAGTTTTGGCATAGCTGGTAAGGTTTCCATTTCAACGCAAGGGAATGGTTACAATTTGTATGGTTTTTTAGTACTAGAGGATCAATTTCTAATGCTATTAAGAAAGAATACTATTACATTAGAGATCTGGTCTTTTGATTACACTGGACATTTCAATAGTAATTTTGGTACGGGTGGAATTGTTTCATTTCCTATCATCGGTTATAGTGAAAAAATTATACTCTTTCAAGGATTTGACGATACGCTGATCGCACAATTTTATGATGTTTCTGGAAGCTCCATATTGCTCAAGTTAATGAGTTTCAATAGTGAAGATGGAAGTATAAATTATTCATTTGGCAACCAAGGCCTATTAGCCTATTCCGTAACACAAGACTATTACTTTTCAAAACTAGTCATAGTTGATTCCAATTATTATTTTGTAGGCAACGATAATTCCTCAAGCCAAAACGAGCTGGTCGTGTTCAAGACAAATAGCCAGGGCGAAATAGCCTCCAATTATGGAAACGATGGTTTAGTTTCTATCCCTCATGCTGGTAATATTACGGTGAGGAATGTGATGACTGTAGAGAGTGATAAATTACTAATACTCGCTGAGGCCCAAAAATACGAAGCTAGTTTTGCACCCTATGATATAAAGGGTTTTCGGCTATTGCCCGATGGCAGTTTAGATCCTAATTATTCGGTAAACGGTTTTTTTGAATTGGATTTAACTGTAAGCAATTTGCATTTATTGGCAGCTGAATTATTAAATAATGAAACCATAAAATTATATGTTGCGGAGGATTATTATCAGGGTAGCCAATTGAATAAGATGTTTAGTTGCCAGCTAGATAGCGCGGGACAAATTATTGAGGGCACACTAAATGTGTTTTGTATTGAATGTATGTCGGTTTTTCCAAGGATGCTTATAATGGAAGGTCAATTCGTATTTATTAGCCAACATCAAAATGATATTATGATCAATAATATGATTCTTGAAGATGGTGTAGAATCTCTTTTTGATGAATTTACAACTAATATATACAATCTTAGTGACTCTTTCCATAATTTTAATAATGTAATAGTTACCAGCAATGACTTAATACTCGCCAAGGATTATGAGAATGAGGATTCAGATGCGCTGATCATCAAGGGAATAGACAGTCATAGTATGATTGCATTTTCTCATCAATTGTATAATGGTATTATGGATTATCCTGTATATTTTAGTACCTATCAGCAAGATTTTTTTAATTGCGGGGATCACATATGTTTGGGTCAAACTACTTATGAAAGTGGGGATTTAATTTATATTATAAAGCAGTATGAACCTATGCAATTGGCTAATTCTAATTGGTATGATTTTCCTTTATCCACGGATCAATTTATGCATGCTAATTATTCAATGGACCAGATTCATTATAAATCTATTGGGAATAGTATTTTGGCATGTAAACAGTCAATTAATCAACAAGAAACCAATGTAATTTTGAGAGACATAATTTCGCAAGAAACGCTGTCTGAATATAATACTTCTTTGTTAATTCCAAATATGGATACTGATAATGGCGTAAATCCAATATGTACTTATGATGATTTGTCTTACCTGCTTACTGGATATATTAATCTTGCTATAGATAGTGCACAATTTACTGTGGAGAAAAGGCTCGTGAATTCACAACTGGATCTCAATTTTGGAACTGATGGTAGATATGCCGTCACCAATTATATTAGGTCTAAAGCTTATAGTTCAGCACTGGATAGTGAAGGCAATATCTTCGCTTGTGGTATGGTCGAAGATTCTGATTCTATTGGCGCTATTGCTTATCTAACTAAGCTGTCCATCAATGGTGAATTGGATGTAAATTTTGGGCAGCAAGGTGCTTATACTTATGATAGTTTAGGCATTGATTATATCGCTAAGGATGTTATAGCAGTGAGTGACGACATTGTGTTGCTTGGATGTGTGGAATATAATGCAGGTGTAATTAACAGTAAGATAATTTGCTTAGATGCCCATACTGGATTGCCTATTACAAACTTTGGACAAGCTGGCATTATGGAGTTTGGGCCTAATAAGGAATTTATTCGGTTTAATAGATTTTCTAATGGAGATCTATTAATAGTATTTAAAACAAAAACTTTGTATGATCATCAGCTGGAATTGGTAAAAATGAAGGTTAATCCCATCAGTGGTGTCCCTGAAATATTCCGGCCCATTGCTTGGTATTACAATGATGGTGAACTATTGTTGAATTTGCCCGATGAATTTTTGTCTTCAACTATAGATATAAAAATATCTGATATGCAAGGACGGGTAATTCGCCAGCAATTAGTGACTACAAAGGATTTTTATAATGGAAATTATAATTTGATCTTGGATATAAGCAATTTACCTAATTCGATGTATGTACTAACTGCATTTTCGAGTAATAAAATCAATAGTACCTTGTTTGTTAAAAGATAAATCTCATCAATTATTTGCTATTTTACTACGTAAAAGGAATGGTATAGTTAAGCCTTCAAGGATTGAATGTTTTTTTCATTTTTTAGATGTTTTGGATATGTCTAGTTATATACATTAGGTCTTGAGTGAAAACCTCAATTATTTATAGAGTATAGATCTATTTGTTTTACGAGGGTCGAGCAAGTATAAATAGGACTTGCTAAATAACTCATAATTATGCGATTTAGGCGATGCCTGCGGCCCGGGCTATTTGCTACAAGTCCTCGCTCGTGCCTCGCTGT
>CAYZQX010000459.1:0-3182 GCA_964480615.1 uncultured Chitinophagales bacterium
TGCATATCGGGCTTACTTGTGTGAATGTAGGAGTGACATTGTTATTGACTACAACAGTCATAGTCGTAGCCGTGGCACAAGAGCCAGTAGCGGGCGTAAATGTGTAGGTGGTCGTTGTATTGTTATTGATGGCAGGCGACCAAGAACCACTGATATTGTTATTGGAAACAGAAGGCAAAGAGAAAGATCCTCCACTGCATATCGGGCTTACTTGTGTGAATGTAGGAGTGACATTGTTATTGACTACAACAGTCATAGTCGTAGCCGTGGCACAAGAGCCAGTAGCGGGCGTAAATGTGTAGGTGGTCGTTGTATTGTTATTGATGGCAGGCGACCAAGAACCAGAGATATTGTTATTGGAAACAGAAGGCAATGAGAAAGTTCCTCCGCTGCATATCGGGCTTACTTGCGTGAATGTAGGGGTGACATTGTTGTTGACTACAACGGTCATGGTCGTAGCCGTGGCGCAAGAGCCAGTAGCGGGCGTAAATGTGTAGGTGGTGGTTGTATTGTTATTGATGGCAGGCGACCAAGAACCACTGATATTGTTATTGGAAACAGAAGGCAAAGAGAAAGATCCTCCACTGCATATCGGGCTTACTTGCGTGAATGTAGGAGTGACATTATTATTGACTACAACGGTCATGGTCGTAGCCGTGGCACAAGAGCCAGTAGCGGGCGTAAAAGTATAGGTGGTGGTTGTATTGTTATTGATGGCAGGCGACCAAGAACCACTGATATTATTATTGGAAACAGAAGGTAATGAGAAAGTTCCTCCACTACATATCGGGCTTACTTGCGTGAATGTAGGAGTGACATTGTTATTGACTACAACAGTCATAGTCGCAGACGTGGCGCAAGAGCCAGTAGCGGGTGTAAATGTGTAGGTGGTCGTTGTATTGTTATTGATGGCAGGCGACCAAGAACCAGAGATATTGTTATTGGAAACAGTAGGCAAAGAGAAAGTTCCTCCACTGCATATCGGGCTTATTTGTGTGAATGTAGGAATAATTAGGCCAGTAGTGGGACATAAGGTTATGTTTACAGTGGTCATTTGTCCGGCTACTAATGTTACAGCTTGTGACTTTGAGGTATAATTGGTTGCTGAGTAGTTAGCTGTATAATTGCCAGCACTTGCAAATCCAGTAATATAATTCCCCAGCACATTCGTTGTTGTAGAACCTAAGCCAGGAATATTTACAGTCGCATTTGCAACAGGATTGCCCGTAACACCATTTGTAACTGTACCTTGGATATAGGAAGCTCTGGCGCCATTGTAACTAAAAACATAAAGTCCAGCTTGTTGATCAGAAGCAATAATAGTTCCTGAAGGAAAATATGGGTATATGCCCCAACAACCTTCGAATCCTGCACCTGAATAGGATGGTGAAGTGTCGTAGTGTCCCATTTCGACCATTACATTAGGGTAGGTAACATCCACCACAGTAACGCCATCTTGGTAATAAGCATTGTATATGTAATTATTTAAAAAATGGGTATTATGAGGGGCGGCAGTTCCAGGTGGATGGTTATATAAATCAACCAATTGAATATCCGTTACATCACTGATGTTATAAGCTGCTATAGAGCTGCCGCTCACCTCATCAGTAACATATACATACTGCTCAGAATCATCAGGCCATATATTATGGGTAAAATTGCCAGGGGTCGTTTGAGATGCTAATACAATTGGGTTGGTTTTATTGGTAATATCAATAATTCTAAACCTTCCTGCATATATTTCGGCTGTATAGAGCCTATTATTACGTGCATAACAATCGTGCACATAAGCACCATTGTATAATCCCACTATTGTAGGATTAGTAGGGCTGGTATTGAGGTTTAGGATGATTACACCTTTTTGGCTAGTGGTGGCAGTGAAATTAGCGCCATTGAGGTAGCAAAAACCATCTTCATCAATAAACACAGTGTGAATTCTAGTGAAGCTGATGTTGGTATTTGTTACACCATTAAAATAGTTTCCACCAGTGTAACTAGTTGAAGTTACAGGGCCAGGCAGATTGGAGAGATTGACGATCATTAAGCCTCCCGAGTTCTCATTCGTAACATAGGCATAATTTCCATAAGCTCTTACCTCTCTCCATATAGAGTTAGGGCCTGGCACAAACTGTACTTGTACCGGATTTGCTGGGTTGGCGAGAGACACGATGGAAAGACCTGAGGAAGTACCCACTAAGGCATATTCAGTGCCGTTAGGAGCGGTGTATCCCCATAGATTGCTCAGTGTGCCAGTAGCATAAGTAAGCTGACCGACTAAATTCAAATTTTGAGCTGATGCAGACCTAAATATTAGGCTGATAACAAGGGTAATAAGAAAGAAAGAATTTTTCACAGGGTAAAAATAACATTAAAACCCGACTGATAATCCTCCCTGCTAATTTTTATTGAGGTAGTTACTGTCTTTTCTTGGTTAATTAAATTTTTGTTTGGAAAATATTTTGAGTTTATGGAAATTATGGTCAATCAGGGATGTTAATAAAGGATTAATTGTAGAAATTAGATTCAGCAGCCGAATCGATATGCCGAGTTAAATTTTTCAAAAATAGTGTTATTAGGGATTATGCTGCACCTTGTAGGTTATCTGATAGGTTTTAATGCTATCCCTAATAAATCTTAACCCAACTTGGCCAAATAGGCATATAACTGCTTGACAATCAATGGTTGTTTTTTTGGTGGTACACTACATCTTTCTTTTTTTCTTTGCTACTTGTTTTAATAGCTTGGTGTGTTTTCAATGTTTGCTTTTCAATCTTTGGGGTCTTTCTTGTGGCTAATATAGATTTGTCGCCTTTTGCCTCAATGGTTGATGTCATATAGTTTCTCAATCTTAATAAGATTTTAGCATAATCATCGTTTATTCCACTTGCCTTGATCGTATGTATTTGTAAAGCCAATATTATCAAGTAGTAATGTGATTCTATCTTTTTATCTTTTCGATGGAATACACTCCTATCCTGATGTGAGTTTTAATTAGAATCGGCTCAATAATTAGTGATTCCTTTAGACATAGTGTTTGCGATCAAATTATCATTTTTTACTGAACGGAAATTTCTACTATTTAGGGTTTGCTAAAAAACTCATAAGTATGCGATTATGGCGATGCCTGCGGCCCAGGCTCTTCGCTTTTACTCCTCGCTCCTGCGTCGCTGTGGGGTAACCGC
>CAYZQX010000460.1:0-3180 GCA_964480615.1 uncultured Chitinophagales bacterium
ATCAAGAAGGTGCTCTATGTCGGATTCTTCGCACTGCTGCTGAACAACTTCAAAGAGAAGTTATTGCGAATGCCAGTTGGTTACATAATTTTGGTATCGATCCCAAGGATAGCACTAACGCGATAGGTAAAATGTTTGGTGTACTGGTGGTTCAGAACATTGAGCAGGAATTAGGCTTTATTGCTGCATTCTCCGGCAAGATTGCTGATGAAAATCACCATCCCCCATTTGTACCTCCTGTATATGATTTATTGTCCATACAAGGGTTTTACAGATCAGAAGAAGCCGAAATTACGTTGCTCAATAAAGAGATTGAAAGGTTGACTATGGCAATGCAATCAGATAAAAAATTGTCTGAATTAGAGACCATCTATAATAGCTTAATTACACAGTTAGAACTAGAAAAAATAAAGGCCAAGGAAGCAAAAATTGTTAGGGATGAAAAAAGAAAAGAAATACAAGAAAATGAGGATAATGAGTATAAAATAGATCAAGAGGCCAGATTAATCGAAGAGAGTAAAAGAGATCATTTTATGCTAAAAGATACCAAAAAAATGGTATTGAATAGTAAAGCAATATTAGAAACTAAAAGGAATGAATATCAAGAAAAAATAGACCAATTAAAAGAGCTCAGAAAACAGAAATCTGCTGTATTACAGAAAAAAATATTTGGTCATTATGTTTTTTACAATGCAAGTGGTGAGACTAAAAACATAGCGCAAATATTTATAGAATCCTTAGGCGTAGCGCCACCCGCAGGGGCTGGGGAATGTGCAGCACCTAAGCTGCTTAATTTCGCCTTCTTACACCAATTAAAACCCATTGCGATGGCAGAATTTTGGTGGGGTTTATCACCAATAGGTGAAGTGAGAATACACCAGCAATACTACCCTGCTTGTAAAAGTAAATGTGAGCCATTGCTAGGATTCATGCTGCAAGGGTTAAGTATAGAAGAAAACAGATTGCATAATAAAAATGATGTAAGGGATCATATAGAGACACTTTATGAAGATGATGATTTATTAGTAATAAATAAGCCAGCAGAAATATTATCAGTGCCAGGAAAAGGAAATGCTGAATCCATATATTCCATAATGTTAGAAAGATATACGGATATCCACCGTATATTTATTGTACATAGATTGGACATGGCTACAAGTGGGGTTATGCTCATTGCTAAAAATGAGCTTACATACAAAGCACTACAAAAACAATTTATAGAACGTCAGGTAAAAAAATCATATATAGCATTGCTTGAAGGAGAATTAAAACCTAACACAATAGGAAAAATAAATCTTCCATTAAGAGTTGACTTAGATGATCGCCCTAGACAGGTAGTATGCTACGAGTATGGTAAGGAAGCACATACGGATTATGAAGTATTGAAGACGGAAATAGGCAGGACGAGGATTCAGTTTTATCCACGAACAGGACGCACACATCAGCTAAGAGTTCATGCTGCTCATAGTATGGGATTGAATAGGCCAATAATTGGTGATGACCTCTATGGTCACAAGGCTGATCGATTGTATTTGCATGCTTATACCCTCGAGTTTGTTCATCCTAGGACAGGAGAAACGATGCGAATAAAATCAGAACCTGACTTTTAAATTATACTTAATTAATTGAATATATTCCGACTATATTTACACCTAATAAATAGCTCCGTCAAAATAGAAAAAAATGGAAATAATTTATAGCGATGGTTCTAAGAATATTCTGAACATATACAAGTGTAATAAGGAAAGTCCAATTACATTTTTGATTGTACCTGCTATGGGAATAAGAGCAAGTTACTACCATTCCTTTTGTCATCAGTTGCAACACCATTACAATGTGGTGAGTTGTGATTGGAGAGGTCAGGGATATTCAAGTATTCGACCATCTTACCAGCATGATTTTGGGTACAAAGCACTGGTTGATGATATGTATGAAAATGTATCTAAAGCTAGATCAATTTTTCCATCATCTAAGCTCATAGTGCTAGGTCATAGCTTAGGCGGACAAGTTGGGAGCCTCTTTGCAGCAAGATACGCCGATATGCTAGATGGCTTAATAATATTAGCCTCTTCACTGCCCTATTACAAAGGTTGGAAAGGTCGTGAAAAATGGCGATTGTGGATAGGCGCACACCTACTATATCCAATGTGTTTTTTTTGGGGCTATTACCCTGGACATATATTTGGGTTTGCTGGGCGCGAAGCAAGGACAGTAATGCGTGACTGGAGCAGGCATGCACTGACAGGTAATTATACCTTGCTCAATGACCCCTATGACTATGAAGAAGGATTACAAAAATATGCTAAACCATTACTCGCCATTGGTATGGAAAATGATGCATTAGCCAGACCACAATCAATCGACAATCTATTGTATAAATTTAAGCAAGCCAACAAAACTAAAAATATACTATCACCTGATGTGTACCCCACAATTGATCATTTTAACTGGGTGAAATCTCCAGCTATTATAATCCCAATAATACAAGAATGGATACATCAAAATTTTGAATAACCCAGATTGTATTCGCGATAGGGATGCGGAATGGCTTAGTCTTATTCGCTGAATTTATCAACTGGTATTAGATAGTAAGCAATTTTTAGGCATGATAAGACTATTCTTCATAGGAATAGTTGGAATTCAGCGAATAAGACCGAAACGCAGTGTAGCCTGGAGCAGCCCGGGCCTGTAAGGCATCGCCCAAAATTTCAGAATCAGTAAGATAAGAAAGAATACTATTTAATACCAATGGATCTAACCCACAGAAAAAAATATTACAGCGCAAAATTATCAAACAATTATCTCAAAAAAAAGATGCGTTTAATAAATATGCCTACCTTCAAATTATTATAGTTAACACCTATTCTTCTTCTTCACCAAGTTCTACCAATTCCTCTTGTGTCATGTCCACAGCATCTATTTCGATCCGAAGATTTTCAATAATAAATTGTTGCCTTTCCATGGTATTGTTTCCCATATAATATTCCAATAATTTTTGAATTCTAATATCAGTGCTTAGTAGTACAGGGGATAGTCGCAAACCATCTTTTATAAATTTTTCAAACTCTTCAGGTGATATTTCACCTAGTCCTTTAAATCGGGTGATCTCTGATGTTTTTCCAAGTTTTTTCATTGCAGCCTGCTTTGCTTTTTCATCATAGCAATAAATGGTTTCTTTTT
>CAYZQX010000461.1:0-3172 GCA_964480615.1 uncultured Chitinophagales bacterium
AAAATTACAATTTTCTATCTTAATTGCCTGTCTGAAAAATAGGGAGTATTATAATATTCCTAGAAAAAAAATCATTACTTAGTATTCTATTTATCATTTGTACTATATTTGAGCTTGCAGAATTCTAACTCCTCTCGTGCAAACATTTTAAACATTTGATTTATAGTTATGATAAGAATTTTAATTGCTTTTTTGGTCTTTTCGTTTTTTGCAATCAATTACTATGTTCAAAAAACGACCAAAATTGTTATAGACAAAGTTTTTGTGAACAACCAAGACACAACTAAAAATATTTATTCCATAATTTATCCACCAACGCATCCTTGGAAGGGCTATATTTTCCTTTTGCCTGGCTTTGGAGAGACAGCAGAAAGAGTTTTACAACAAACTGAATTGCCCAAAAAATTAGCATTCAATGGATTCCTCACTATTATTCCCACCTTTCAGAACGGTGTTTCATCCTTTGGTGTGGACAGTTTAAGCCTTCAAAGTTTCGACAAAATCTTATTAGATGTAAAGTCTAAACATAAATTAACTGACCAAAAATTTTATGTAGGTGGATATTCTATAGGTGGCAGTTGTGCAATAAAATACGCTGAAAACGCATTAGTCAAACCAACAGCCATTTTTGCGATTGACCCACCACTTGATTTTGAACGAATTTATAATTCAGCAAAAAGAGACATAAGACTTTCCATAAATAGTAAACCAAATCAGGAAAATCTTTATCTTGTCGATAGGCTTGAAAAAGAGTTAGGAGGTGGCCCAAGCTCTAATCTTTTAGCATACTATAAATTTTCTCCATATTCATATACAGACACTTCACAAACTGCTATAAAGAAACTCGGAAACATCCCTTTAAGATTATATACAGAACCCGATATAAAGTGGTGGATGAATGAACGCAAAGCAGACTATACAAGCATGAACGCCACAGAGTGCTCAGCAATGATTAATGAACTTAATAGACTTGGTAATTACAAAGCAACCTTAATTACGACTCAAAAAAGAGGATATAGAAAACCTGACAACAGTAGGCATCCGCATTCTTGGAGTATAGTTGACAACAATGAATTAATTAAATGGTTACTCGAACAGAAATAACAACAATAACTATTAGTGGTTAAGTAGAAATTGGGATTTTTATTAATTTATAAACAGTCCTTCTATGTGCAATTTGTACAAAAAAACTCTACACCATCAGGCTGACTATACTAATAAATTTTCAACATATTAGTGATTCAAAAAAAATGCAGATAATAGGTCAGGCATATTACCTGGGGATTATGAGAAAAAAAAGGCGTTATATTTGTATTCAAAGTTGCTTGTCTTCACTCAATACCTAGTGCTAAGTTGCGTGTCTTCACGCAACTTCGAAGCCAAGCCTATTTACCTGACCCCCAAAAACGGATTATTTTGGGTAGACTGAAAACAAATCGAGCTTGCGAAGATTCTGGCGGCCAGTGAAAAAAATAATTGCCAGAAAGTGTAGCCTGGAGCAGCCCGGGCCTGTAAGGCATCGCTATAATTGCAAGCTTATGAGTTATTTAGCAAACCCTAATTAGAGCCGCTGAATAACCCAAATTTTTCTAGCTCTGTATTCAATCTATTATTCGGTTAAATCACGACTTTACCCATCAGGTCAAACTCTGTAGCATCGGTAATCAATACATTGGCAAAATCTCCAATTCTTACATATTGATTAACGGATGAAACCAACACTTCATTATCAACCTCTGGACTATCAAATTCTGTGCGACCTATAAAAAAATTGTTCTCTTTGCGATCGAAAAGCACTGGTAATATTTTGCCTATCTTTTTTTGATTGAGTTCTAAGGAAATATCTTGCTGAACATCCATTATATAGGCCATTCTATCGGCCTTAGCCTCTTCACTGACATTATCTTCTAGTTCATATCCAGTGGTGCCTTCCTCGTGGCTGTAAGTAAAACTTCCCATTCGATCAAAACGCATTTTCCTGATGAATGTAGCAAGTTCTTCTATATCCTCATCCGTTTCGCCAGGAAAGCCTACAAGCATGGTGGTACGCAATGCAATATCAGGCAATAGGTTTCTAATTGAAGCGATGAGGTCTTCAGTTTCTTCTCTTGTTATCTGTCTTTTCATAGCCTTGAGCATTGCATTACTAGCATGTTGCAAGGGCATATCTAAATAGTTACATATCTTAGGTTCATCGCGCATTACCTCAATAACTTCCAATGGAAACTTATGTGGATAGGCGTAGTGTAAACGTATCCATTCGATCCCTTTGACTTTACACAGCTCCTTTAACAATTGTGGCAATGCCCTTTTCTTATATAAATCCAGTCCATAATAAGTTAGTTCTTGAGCGATCAGCATAATTTCCTTTACACCTTTAGCCGCTAAATTTTTTGTCTCTTGTACTAAGTCTTCTATGCTCCTGCTTTTGTGATCGCCGCGCATCAATGGAATAGCGCAGAAGGAACAAGTCCTATTGCATCCCTCTCCTATCTTGAGATAAGCATAATGGGGCGCTGTGGTTAAAATAGGTCTTTCTCCAATTAATTCGTATTTATAATCACCGCCTACAGCTTTGATTAAATCAGGCATATCCATAGTGCCAAAAAATCCATTGACCTCAGGAAGTTCTGCACTTAACTCCGACTTATAACGCTGTGACAAGCAGCCTGTAACATATAGTTTCTGAATTTTGCCATTTGCCTTTTCAGCTGAAAAATCTAAAATGGTATTTATTGATTCCTCTTTAGCAGACTCTATAAATCCACAAGTATTTACAATTACAATATCAGCCTTGCCACTGTCCTCGTGCACTGCATCAAAATCACTGCCCTTTAACTGCGCAATGATATTTTCCGAATCCACCAAATTCTTGCTGCACCCTAACGTCACTACATTGACCTTTGGTAATTTGTTCTTTGTTTTCATTTTCAGGGATAAACATACCTATTTTTTTTTATTTATGAATATCCACATTAAGAAATACACCTAATGTTATGATTTACAACAGGTTATATATGACCAACCAATAATATAGTTAGAAAGAGATAGTTTACCATAACCGTTCAGTCGATAATTGGCAGTTTTTCATTTTTCCTTTCTGCTAAATTAGTTCTTACCTATTAGTAAAAGACTATTGTATATAAAATTGCAATACTATGCTAAATTTGTA
>CAYZQX010000462.1:0-3168 GCA_964480615.1 uncultured Chitinophagales bacterium
ATCAAAATAATTTATTATATTTGTCAAGCTATTTTAGGCACGCACAATCCTGAAGATGGTTGTAGTAACTGCACTAAGTCTAGTGTCTATTATCCAGTGTCCATTATCTAGTTTCTAGAGTCTAGTTTAAGCGATTTACGATTCTGGTGTCCGTTGCAGTAACTAGTTAAGGTCAAGTGTCCATTGTCTAGATTAATGGTTAATAAAAGTTTTATTAGCCACTGAAAAGCCCCAAATAAGTACTTGATAAAACAAAAAAAGCTGTACAATCATTGTACAGCTTTTTATAAAACATAAAAAGAAGAAACTCAGACTTATTGCCTAGGAGATTGCCTTATGAAATAAATTAGTTAGGTTGACCAGGTACCTTTACATCATTTTGTCCTGGGGCTGGCACTACTGCTGGTGCAGCAGGAACGGCAGGAGGAGTAGGTAATTCAGTAGGAGCTACTACTCCTGGGATGCTAAGATCAGGTTTTGGTGATTCTGTAACATTTCCCTTAATGGTAAGCTGGATAGTTTGTTGTGCAGGATCAGCTGAATTCGTAGTTAGCGTTATCGTCTTGGTAAACTGGCCTAAGCGATTAGTATCGTATTTAGCTTTGATCACATTAGACTGTCCTGGTTCGATAGGATCTTTAGGCCAAGTAGGGATAGTGCATCCACAAGATCCTTGCGCATTGGTTATCACTAATGGCTTATCACCATCATTGGTAAATGGGAACTCGCGCTCACCATTAGAATTTCTTTCGATTGTGCCATAATCCACTACGATGCTAGGGAAATTAGCATGCTGTGCATTCATTGAAACTGCTAGGCCTGCGAAAATAATAAGAGAGAAAAATAATTTTTTCATTTTGTTGCTGAAAATTTGCGCTAAATTAATTGTTTAATTTATTATAAACTACATTTTTAGTTAATAGTTTAACGAAGTTTAATTAAAACACAAAAAAAAGCCATCCTACGCATATAGAATGGCTAATAACTCAATAAAATAAAAGGTGATTGACTACTTAGCCATCATCTTCTTAATCAATCCTACGATGGCTAATAGTATGCCACCGCCTACACCACCACCAGCTACACTGCTTAGTATGCTGCTGATGTCCATAGATCCGGCAGCGGCAGTACCCAATCCTAGAAGTCCTAATACTTTGCCACCGATACCTCCTCCGAGAATACCAACAACACTATTTAGCAAGGTACCCATCGATAGATTTTTCATCAATGAGCCAGCTACATTGCCGCCCAAAGCACCACTTAAAAGCTGGACAATTAAAGGCAAAAGATTTTCCATAATTCAAAAAATTTTTGGTTTGGTTAGAAAAAGGTAGCACAATATAGGAATAATATTAGAAATCTCCCTTTCTTTTTTAGACTATTGTTAAACAAATTAACAAACTCGTCCCTTTTTTGCCAATTCTTCCCCACTATTGGGTTTTCAAGTATTCGATTCTATCGAATTTTTCCGAACCAGTAAGCCTAATTAAAGCCCTATTATTGGTTATCAAAATCCTAAAATGGCTAATTAGTTATACCCTGATACAATAGGGATTATTGTTTCGCCTACTGAAAAAATTATAGTGTGGGTATGAACAACGAAGCGCTACCTATCTCTACTACATTGATAAGGTTATTTTATAATGTGTGGATCAGGCGAACTATTAGTTTACTACTATAGATTTAGCCGCCGATTCACCTGTTACATTATCTAATAGCAACAGTTGATAGATACCTGTCCCTAAGAAGGAAAGATCAATTTTATTATAGCTTATATCCTGAATTTTGCCATTGGCTACTAATACACCTCTTGAATCATATAGTTTATATTCCGCTTCGTTGTGAAAGGGGGATTCTATATTTATGTAATCTGCCACAGGATTGGGATATACAGCTACATCCGTTCTTCTAAAATAGTGGTCAAATAAGCCTGTAGCAAAATCTTCCTCTTTTAGATAAGATGACGCGCTCACTCCTTGCTCAAACACACCTCCAAAATTGCTGTAGCTGACCGTATTACTGGCTAGGTGGTACCGATTATTGCTATCATAAAACGTAGAAATAGTATCCACCACGTCATAGGAGAATGATATCCCTTGTGCATTCATGTTGTAGTGATAGATCGCATTAATCTTCAGCACATTAGGAATCGTGGCATATGGCAATACCAATGTACCCGTGCCAGCTCCTTCAATCGTAGCTGTCCCTGAGATATCATAAACAAAAGAATTTTGAATTACTTGAGTCCCCGTATAAGCAGTTGTAAAACTATCGCCATAACCCATTGGGTAATGTAAGAATGGACGTGGAATACTATAATTCATGGACAATTGGGAGGTTTCTACAATCATGCCTAACATGGACATGGAAGTAGCGTTGGTAGTATAGAAAACTTCTCCACCATCTGCTAATTGCATGATGTTGGCAGTGGGATAGGCAGATCCATTTGCCGAAGTGGATGGAGCTACATAGATCATATCAGTTTCAATGCCCTCTGCAGTGCTAAGATTCCATGTTTGATTATTGCCCTCAGGTTTAAGACCCTCCTGAAAGGATTGAATGTATAAATAGGTAAGGTTAGACCCAATTAATGGTGTGTGGCTTCCAGCTTCAATCTGTAGCTGACCTTTAACCTGAAATCCTGTACTTAATAAAAGTAACAAAAAATAAATCTTCTTCATAATTTCTATATTGATTTGGTGTTTTTATTCTAAAATTCACAAGCTAACAACAAGCCTATCTTTTCCAATCTTTTACTTTCTTTAAAAGCTAAGATCTGCTCACTTGGCAAATATATAAAAATAAATTTTTATTCGTTATTCTGTTGTTAAAATCTATGTGTTCATCGATCAGGTTAATCAACATAGTTACAACAATGTACAATACTACAATACCAATAATAGATGGAAATTACTTATCTAAAATTTAGTAGTACACTAGTAATAATTGAAGGCTATTGATTACCCATTCTGATTTGCGACATAGTATAACATACTGTCATTTCATTACCTCTTGGCATATATAACTAAACGAAATTACCTGTGGAGAATATGATTATAATAACCCTAAATTGCTGGTGATAGGTATGAACGATTCAATTTCAAAACTTAAAAATATCTCTACTTTGTCACATTAGATGTTGATAACATTTTCATTATAAGTATTTGA
>CAYZQX010000463.1:0-3163 GCA_964480615.1 uncultured Chitinophagales bacterium
CTTGCGCTTGATATGCTTCGATCCTTATCGCAAATACAATTTGAAAGAGCACTATTCAGGTGATCACATAGCATATATATGATGCAAGCTTTTTTACTGAAACCCATAAAATTGTGTGAATATTCTGTGCTCTTATAATGGCTAGAACCTATTATGATAAAAGAATTCAGAGTTGTTTAGCAAGCACTAATTAGCTGAATACCTACAATAAATCCTATTAATTTTTATGATTACTAAACGCTGATTGGGCTTATATTACTGAAGCCCGAAGCACACTAAATGTCAAGTTCTGAGCTTACCTATTAAATTTAATTACCCTCAAAAAAATAGTTTACTCAAAAGACTTAATTTGGGGGATGCCTATGGGCCTAGTTGCTTGTGAATTTTCTATTTTTTATCGGCAGCAAGAATCTTCGCTTACGCTTGATTGGTCAGGGCACCGCTAGTGCTCATGTGCTGGACTAGCATACTTTCCCAATGATCGACCTCAACCCAAGGCCTAACCTCACAGTATTCCATTCCTGTACAAACCCTTAAGATGCCTATCGAGAATACCTGACTACAGAAAAGTTCTGTTAATCATTGAAATTTAGCCTCAAGCAAAAACATCAATTAATACAAATTACCCAACCAATCATCGGCTCTAAAAAAAAGTGATATACAAAAGTAATAACAACGTTAAATTTCTACTGAAATCATAGTTAGCACAAAAAAACATCTTTTTCGGGCAGATTTATTACTTTTGCGGATTAATAAATGAAATACGAAACGGATTAAATGGCCAAAATTATTTAAAGAATAAGTTCAAATTATAATTTATAAGTCATTGATTCGTTGAAAGGGTTGTTTGATTATACAATTAGTAGATACAAGTCAATCCCGCCTATTCATATTGAAAAATAAAATGAAACAATTCCAACATAGTTTATTGCGATGGTATTTGATTGCCATACTTATCGGATTAATGCAAAATTCCTCATCGCTCATTGCACAAGAAAATCATTGGTATTATCAAGAAGACCCATTGTGGATAACAGCTAACGAGGCCTATAACCAAGGGAACTATGCCTTGGCTAGGAATCAGTTCAGTGCACTAATTAAAAAGTGTGAGGCAGCACAATTATCATTAGATCCATTGAGAAAGATGGAAGCCGCTTATAAAATCGCAGCTAGTGCTAAATATTTAGAAAATGAAGATGCATCAGAACAACTCATTGCATTTATTGAAAAATATGGAACGGACAGGTATTACAATAGTCTAGCTAATTATCATTTGGCCACTTTATACTATAGCCGAAAGAGTTATAGCACCGCGATCAGTTGTTTTGAGCAAGTACATCCATCGGATCTTGACAAAAAAGAATATGCACAATATTTTTTTTATAGGGCTTATGCCTATTTTAATATAAAGAAATTTGACGAAGCTTATCCATTATTCGATCAGGTAACTCGGATGAACAATGCCTATTCTGCTGATGCCCACTATTATATGGGATTTATTGCTTTTGATAGGGAAGATTATCGCCTTGCAGAAAATCATTTTAATCAAATTTCAGATTCTGAAAAATATGCCAACATAGTGCCTTACTACATGAGTCAAATCTACTTTGTAGAAAAGGACTATGCCAAGGTTATAGGTTATACTGAGCCAAAAATGAAATTGAAGGACTTAAAATACAAAAAGGAAACTGGTTATATACTAGGTCAGAGTTATTATCGTCAGGAAAAGTTTAAGGAAGCCCTACCCTACTTAAAAGCATATATAGAACAAACAGCTAAAGTTAGAAAAGAGGACCTTTATCAGTTAGCCTATACCCAATACAGATTTGAACAATATGATGAAGCCATAAAGAATTTTTCAGAGCTCAATACGCTACAAGATACATTAGGTCAAAATGCCATGTATCACCTAGCAGATTGCTACCTTAAAAAAAACGAGAAACAAAAGGCGCAAAACTCATTTTATGACGCTTCAAAACAATCCTTTGACAAAAGTATTCAAGAGACTTCACATTTCAATTATGCAAAGCTCGCATATGAACTCAATCAAGATCGGATAGCATTAAATAGCTTACAAGAATTTATCATAAATTGGCCTAATTCAATCAATCTAAAAGAAGCGAAAAACATATTGGCAGATGTAATTCTTACTACAAGGAACTATAATGAAGGGATCACAATTATTGAGGGCATCAAAGACCCTTCAGAAAAAATGAAAGCCGCCTATCAGCGGATGACCTATTACAAGGGACTTGAAATGCTCAATGACAATCGCAAAACAGATGCGGAACAATTTTTTGATAAGGCCAATATATTTCCAGAGGATAGGGAAATAGAATCTCTATGTACTTATTGGAAGGGGCAAATAGCCTTCGATAGAAATAACTATCAAGAGACAGAAGATAAGATGAATAAATTCATAGCAAGCAATCCTTCCAATAATAATTTAAAAGCTAATAAAACCACTGCGTTGTACACCAATGCCTATTGTGCCTATTACAAAAAAGATTATTCACGTGCTACAAAACTATTTGATCAATGTCTTGATTCATTTAACAAGTCGATCCCTAAAGAATGGAACAATGATGCTCAACTCAATAGGATATATAGTGACGCATTAATGAGAAGTGCAGATGCCCGTTTCCTTATAAAAGATTATACGGGAGCAAAAAAAGTGTATGAACAAGCAATTGAAAATAAAGTATTAGACGCCGACTATGCAACTTATCAAAGAGGTATAATCTCAGGCTTAGTAAATAATAATCAGGAGAAAGTAAACATAATGGGTCAGCTTCCAATCTCCTATCCTGAATCCTTATTCTGCGACGATGCACTATTTCAAAAAGCAGTTGCACATTCCTTTCTCAATGACTTTAATGGTGCAATAAGGACACACGAAAATATATTGAGCAATTACAAAGAGAGTGTATATTATCGCAAATCACTGACTGAGTTAGGGCTGCTTCATTATAATCAAGGACAGTACGATAAATCGAGAAAGTATTATGACCAAGTAATAAGAGAATTTCCTGAAAGCGCTGAAGCGCAATCAGCAATTTCAGGTCTCAAGGAAGTATTTCTTTCAGAAGGCAATTTCGATGGATATAAATCCTATATGCGCAATCATCCAGAGTTAGAAATGACTGCAAGTAAAGAAGATAGT
>CAYZQX010000464.1:0-3126 GCA_964480615.1 uncultured Chitinophagales bacterium
TGCGGAATGGTTTAGTCTTATTCACTGACGCTCAACACTGATTTCTTTAGAAAGTCGTGTTTTCATAGACCATAATTTATATATATAGAAACAAAAAAGAGTCAGTGAAAAAGACCGAAACGCAGTGTAGCCTGGAGCAGCCCGGGCCTGTAAGGCATCGCCCAAAATATTACGATATTGAGTTAATGGTCACTTATAAAGAGTGTTCATTGGGATTCGCTGACAATAATGAATCAAACCAATATAATTATTTCGTTACGCATTAAAGTGGGCAATATGGTATTTGGCGGTCCATTTATGGTTATATTATGATTAACTAAGGTATGTATTGATGAACTGTAATATTGTTGTCTCCACTGTTATGCCATATTACAGTACAAGTCGCATCATTGATCCCGCAACCACTGATAATGGTATATGATCCCGTGATTATCCATTCATAATTACTGCCTGCAATTGGCTGTAAAGAATAGGTTTGGCTCGTTTCTGAACATGCTGCTACATTACCTACAATAATTGGATATAAATTCGTGCATTCTGAAGCCATTTTCATCCCATTTCCAAAGCTGGTAACCCAAAACTCATCGGTATTATACGGATTGAAAAATATGCGCTCAGGCTGGCGAAATGAATAATTATCAACAAGTGAAAATGTGGGCATACTATTATTTAAGTCATTGGTTACCCATAGACCATCAATTTCTGTAGTGACATACAATTGGTTTGGATTATTTGGGTTAATTGTGCAGGAACCTACTCTGTCACTAACCCATATTTTTTCCCAGGTTAATCCTCGATTCGTTGTTTTATATAAGCCACCTAAACCGTTAGCTGCTCCACCCCAGCCACTATATACACATGCATACCAAGTGTTTTGATTGGTATCATTAGGATCTACGATAATATCTTTGGTCCAATAGTGCATACTTATATCACTTCTATCATACCATATTCCTTCGCTTGACACATACAAGAATACACCAGAGCTTGCAGTAAATCCTGGATCACGATGACCTGAGTAGCTCGCTAATACATCGCCATTATCGAGTACAATGATATTGAAAGGATGACCCTCTGTCCTTGGAGGATTGGGTAATTTAGCCCAAGTAGATGCATTGCCATTCTGTATATTATTACTATACCATATACCACCTATATTGCTACTGCTATTGACCACAGCAGCATAGAGACGATTCGCATTAGTAGGGTCCGTAGCTACCCAACACACGATATCGCTAAAATCGTGCAAGAGTTGCCAAGATTGCCCATTGTCATTGGAATATTTTACTGTTCCTGTATTCGTACTTGCATCCAATTGGGCATCTGCTAAACGAGTACTTTGATATAAGTCGTGGACGGATGCTGTAGCCATATACAATGTAGAGCTAGCAATATTTTTTGTAACTCTATAACTTGTATTTTCATTGTGTCCAGTATAATTAAAAGACCAAGCATTGCCACCATCAGTACTCCTTATTCCACTAATATCAGAATAGCAAGCCCACATATTGTTTACATCCGACCAATATACCTGCCATACTGTCGTGTTTTCTAATCCTATACTGTGATAATCATCACTAATGCTAATCAATGTGTTCATTTCATGTTGATCAGAGGGACTACAATATTTTTGTTTCCAAGTACTCGCTCCATCATCAGAGATATGTGCATAGCCCCAGTCGGTGAGCAATACTTTGCTGGCATTATTATTAGCAACATCAAGACCAAAAAAACTTTCTACCCAGTACCAGTTATTGTGACCACCTTCCCCTGCTGAGCCTGTATATATATTCTGATTGTTGTCGAAGTTGAATACCTGATTCCAAGTGATACCCCCGTCAGAAGATTTTTTGCAATAGGGACCTTCACCATTGCTGCCGCCTGCTATATATATTGTATTGATGTCATTTTGTGCCATATCGAGGTATATGGGAAATTCATTTTCGAAATCAATTGTGCCAGAACTGTTTGTCCAATTATTGTTACCTATCTCTAAACTGTAAATACCATTAGGGTGACCCCAATAATCATTAGGATGTATGCCTGCCCATATATCATTATCATAAGCAGTAAGGGCATATAGTCTGACTGTGTTATTCACGCGTGCACCACTAAAGCTATAGATGGTTTGTCCTGCTGGCAATCCACTTGCTGTATGTATGCTAAAACTATTGCCACCATTAGTTGAATAGATAAGTCCCACACTTGTGCCTATATAGATTGTACTGCCATCCCAAAAGACACCTGCTATATGTAGGCCACCACCCTCTGATGTGCTGTATTTAAGTTGAAAATTCAAGCCGCCATCTTGACTAATAAATAAGTTGGAATAATCAGTGATAATCAATTGATTAGTGGTATTAGGATTCGTCGCAATATAAAAAGCATCATTACTTGTGGGATCATTCATCGTATTCCAACTCAAGCCAGCATCCATTGATTTTCTCGGACTCATAGTCCCATCGTCGGGATTTACTGACAGGCAGTAGCGGATATTATTATCACTTGTATATGCGATCTTTGTTAAATGGCCAGCAGATAACTGAGAAAAATGTATTTGATCATATAATGTGCCTTCATTAACGGTATGAAACATTTGCGACATATCACAAGACAAATAATATTCATCCTCATTGTTAGGATTAATTGAAGGTGAAAACAAAGCCCCTCCACCTCCTATTCCTCTGCATTGGAATAGATTATTCTGTGCATTGGTATTGCATATAATTGTAGAAATGATTAATGGAAATAGTCTTAAGATTATGGATTTCATAATTGCATTATTGTTTGCGCCGTGAAGATACATTTTTAAATTGAATTATTTATTATTGGCGATTAGAGAATAGGTAAGTGTGAAGGAATTGCACAATAATTTCTGCTTTTTAGTAAACAGCTTGCAGCATAAATATGAAATGTCATCTCATATACATTGTTCCTTCAAGTTGTATTCGCGATAAGAAAGTCCCCCCAATACCTATTCAGTTTTTCTACACGATGAGGGACAGTAATTGCCGTTTTTTGGGCTCTATCCTTAGGATTTTTAATTGATTCACGATTGGCTGGCGCGATTCACGATTAACGATTTTCGATTTACGACATTGAATCTAGTGAAGTAACTGCACTAGG
>CAYZQX010000465.1:0-3126 GCA_964480615.1 uncultured Chitinophagales bacterium
ACAATCAAATACTTATAATGAAAAAGTTATCAACATCTAATGTGACAAAGTAGAGATAATTAGATCATGAGAAAATTCGTTATAAATAATAGTCTCCATTGTAGTGGGAAATGTGGGTGTAATTAATCAAATATTTGTTATAGGAGATTAACCTTTTTTAACCGCGGGAGGTGGAATATTTAGGGATGCACCAATGTTATATTTACAGTCAAAATAATTATTATAATATGAAATCCATGTCAGTCTTTAAGCAATTCTTGTTTCTTATTATTGCTGGTGCTATAGGTAGCGCTTGCACCATCGCTATAATGAATCGCTACACCTTGAATAATAAAAGTGCTGAATCCATAGGTAGTAGTGTGCCTGCACAACTCACATCCAGCAATTTGTTAAATAGCTATAATGCTCCGGCTATGCCCTTTAGTTTTACTGAGGCTGCCGAGAAATCCATGCCATCAGTGGTTCATATAAAGTCCAAAATTGAGATGCATAATACAAGTTTTGGATCGCCATTTGGCAATTCAATATTTGATCTCTTTGGGCAAGATTTTTTTGGACAAGTTCAGCCTAGAGGGAATAATGGTCAGCCCCAGTACAATGAGGCCACTGGTTCAGGCGTGATCATTAGCGGTGATGGACTCATCGTAACGAATAATCACGTTATCGATGGTGCGGATGTTATCGAAGTAATTACAGCTAGCAAGGAGTCCTATGAGGCAAAGGTAATAGGCACTGACCCCGCTACTGATATAGCTGTTATACAGATTGAGGCGAGAAACCTTACACCTATTAAAATTGCCGACTCGGATAATGTGCGGGTAGGAGAGTGGGTACTTGCTGTAGGCAACCCTTTTAACCTCGAAAGCACTGCCACAGCAGGTATCGTTAGTGCTAAAGGAAGGGATCTATCGATACTCAAAGATCGCGCAGCCATAGAATCCTTTATACAAACTGATGCCGCTGTAAATCCCGGCAATAGCGGTGGTGCACTGGTGAATATCAATGGGGATCTCATAGGTATTAATACGGCTATCGCCTCGCCTACTGGTGCCTATGCAGGCTATGCATTTGCCGTGCCAGTAAATATTGTAAAAAAAGTAGCTGATGACTTATTAGCACACGGGATTGTGCAAAGGGGATTTCTAGGCGTGGCACCACGCGATCTCAATAGCAAGCTGGCTCAGGAAAAAGGCCTCAACATAACACGCGGGGTATATCTCGATAAGGTAATACCTAATGGTGCTGGCGCTGATGCTGGGCTACAAGAAGGTGATGTGATCGTAAAAATTGATGGACACGATACGAATGCAGTACCCGAACTACAAGAAATAGTGGCAAGTAAAAGACCTGGTGACCAGATTGAAGTGACCATCAACAGAAATGGAAAGGTAATGAGCAAATATTTGTCGCTCAAAAACAAAGCTGGTAATACCGATCTCGTAACTAAATCTGATAATTTCACCTCTAAATCACTTGGTGTAACACTGAGTGAACTGTCAGCTGATGACCTCAGTGAACTAGGCATTGACTACGGTGTACAAATCACGGATATAGGAGAAGGCAAGATCGCTAGATATACCAACATAAAAGAGGGATTCATAATTACTAAAATTAATGAAAGACCAGTAAAATCATTAGATGACTTGAATAGGAATCTGGAGTCTAGCAATGGCAGTTTAATAATAGAAGGTAAATATCCTGGTCGCAATGGCTCCTATTATTATGCTTTTGACTTATAATGTCCAGAATGAGGCATAATCTTTGTTAAAATCTATTAAAGGAATTAACCTATTTTGTTTCTCAGCGTCTTATTACCGTGATCGCTGGAAATAACTTTAGTTAGCATAATAAAAAACATTAAGCCGTTTGTTTGAGAAAAGGAGGTAGCCGAAAGGCGCCTCTTTTTTTTTGCTATTATCTCAATATTTTACTTATTTCAATATTGATTGTTGTGCTTAGGTAATATGAATCCATTAGTCCAGCACGTTGAGGTGTAATTGATTTTTACAGGGCGAGATATAGAATGAATTTATAATTAGCTATTTATTGTAGGTTTTAGTGCTATAAACGAACGGTTGTAACCACTGAAATTGCATTCATATTTTGAATAGGGCCATATAAATATTGAATTTCTAATATATTAATCGAAAAGATTAAATTTTTTATGTATATAATTGCATATTATTCATAGTATAAAATTGTTCTAGTGCGACAAATTCTTATTGTAGATGATGACCCTTATATCTTGCTCTCATTGGAATTTTTAATGAAGAAGGAAGGTTATACAGTTTCGGTAGCTCGCAATGGGTCTGAGGCTTTAGAAATTATTAATAATGAGGAATCCGAACTTGCCTTAATATTGTTAGATATTATGATGCCTGATGTGGATGGCTATGAAATATGCAGTTATGTAAAAAACAATGAAGCATACTCGAAAATCAAAGTGGTTTTTTTAAGTGCGAAGACACAAGAGCAAGATATAAAGAAAGGTTATGAGTTGGGGGCATCCTTATTTATCACCAAACCTTTTTCTACTCGTACTTTGATGAAGCAAATTAAAGAATTATTGGATGCACAGGTGTAATCCTCTTATTAGTACTCAATTCATAATTAATACTTTACATGACTTCTCTATCTAAAAGGATTACTATGAAATTTAGTTCAATGTTGATGAGTAACATTGAGATCATTAATATAGGAATTAATCCAATTAGGAATGCCCCAATATTTTGTTTTATCCAACTACCTAATAATTCATAATAGGTACCCACCATTTTTTAGCACATTTTTTTTGCAGGATCATAGACTTTTTTACAATGGGCGATGGTCAAGTATATATTTTTATTAGCGAGTAAAGTTGAGTAGGAAATGGCCTACATATCTTATTGTTGTGTTGTAGTAAGTGTGCCACCAATTAATTATAGTTATGGAATGCTTTGCTGAATGTAGTGGCAAGCAATAACGGAACTTGACTTGAGTCATAGTCTGCTTTTACAATGCAAATAGCTTTCTTATAGAGCTAATATTTAGTGCATAAGTGATTAGCTAATGCGTTAGGGATATGGAAGGTTTAGTCTTATGTTCTTCGGCTGTATGAACATAAGACCGAAGCGATAGCGTAGCCTG
>CAYZQX010000466.1:0-3113 GCA_964480615.1 uncultured Chitinophagales bacterium
ATTGCACTAATAATAGCTAAAACCTATAACAATAAAAGATTTCAGAGTTATTTAGTAAGCCCTAACTATAGATTCATAAGTTTATAAAGGCTTATTACTGATCCATAATTCCCTTGGGTGAGTAATAAGAAATACATCCCCCGTGGAAATGAATAGGAAAGCTGATCAAACCCACTTATAGGTCCTACATATAAGAATCGACCATTGATGTCAAGGATCTGAACCATTTTATTCATATCTAAAAACTCACCAGCCGAATAGCGCAACTTGCCGTGATCGAACCAAAAAGAAGTTTGGTTAGTGTAAATAGGGGAATCTGCTACACCATTGATGGTCGCTGCTTGAACATCAAAGTGTATCGTTAAGGTATCAGATAGACCTAAACAATTAGAAGCTATGACCTGACAATCAAATTGACCAGCTTCACTTAGAGATCCACTTATGATTAGGGAATCATTGACTTCTTCTAGTTCCGCTGTAAGCTCAGGAAAACTATTATTGATAATAAATTCAGTGGCAATTAAGTGGTCAAAACTAATGGATTGACTGATATGAAAAGCCGAATCAACTGGAATAACTAGATGGATTGTATCCACCGATCCAATAGTAGGAGGGAGGGGATTGAGATCGTAAATTAGTATGTCGTCAAAACCAGTGTTGGGAATACCAATTCTATAGTTCTTATTATCATATCCTATATCCGCAGGCGAAGCTAAATCAGTAGTTAATACGCTATAGCCCTGATTAAAGTTAGCTGGAAACTTATAAAGGCCAGTAGGATTCCACGCGCTAACATAGAATGTTCCACAGCCATCCGTCACTATTCCATCACAATTGCCAAGATTGGTGGAGGTAATCAGCATCTTATTGCCAGTGATAGGATCAATGGCGTATATGGAGGCATTAGCCCCCCAGGTGACCATGACAAGACGGTTATTCATAGGATCATATACAATCCCATTAGGGGTCTGCACAGTATTAGCTACCAATGTGATATAGCTTAAATCAGATAAGTTAATTTTATAGATTCGCTTGGTGCTAAAGTCAGTAACATAAAGGTAACCAAGCCCATCATAAGCCATACCATTGAGAAAACTGGCATTTAAATCAATATCGGCAACATTTTCACCATTTACAAGGCTGTAACCCAGTACATGATCCCCATCATTAGCGTACAATACATCTCCTACAATTTCAATGCCGTGGGTACCACCAGCAACTGTGAAAGTGGAAAGACTACCATTGATATCATATTCTATGATTTCACCATTGTTGTTGGTGATAAACCAGGAGCCCGTACCTGGGTAATAGGCCATCCCTTCGGGACCTGAAAACGATTGTGAAAAACAGAATAATGAAGAACAGCAAAATGCCGTAATCATTAATAATAGAGGTCGAAAGGGTAAGATTGTATGCATAATTACTTAAAAAGAGATAAAAGTGTAAATATTTTTTGAATTATAATAATCTTTGGTACTTAATTTGCGTCTAATTACATTATAAAATAAATTTTTTTTAATAATGATCAAAAAGTCAATTATCCTAACAGCAGCAACTGCTTTCTTTTTAACCATCGGTGTAAATGCTCAATCTACAGCTACACCGGCTAATTCGAATAAGAAAGAAGAGAAAACAGCAACTACTAAACCAGCTGAGGCTGGAAAAACAAGTGCTACCACTGCTACATCACCAGCTAAAAGTGAAAGAGCACCAGGGACGGTTAAGCAAATGGATCCAGCTCAAAAAGCAACTTCTATGGTCAATGGTCTAACTAAGAGGTTAGAACTTACAGCTGAACAGCAAGAAAAAGCCATCGCTATTTACACCACCGCTAATCAAAAATTAGAAGGTCTGAAGTCTAATGCGGAGGTAAAGCCAGAAAATAGAAGAGCTGCACAAATCGAAGTTTTCACCGAGCGCGATAAGCAATTCGAATCGATTCTAACTGAAACTCAATTAAAAAAGTTTAAGGAAAGACCTACTCCATCAAGAGGCGGTCCTAAGCCACACGATCCTAATAACAAATCGGTAAAACCACAACCACAACCACAAGCTAATCCAGCTAAGGATCAAAAATAATTAATGATCGAGCCTTGGATGTTTTTATAATAAATCCATCCACGCAAGAAATAATAAAACCCCTGTAATAATATTATTACAGGGGTTTTTACTTTTTTGGTATCTATGCGTCAAAGCCTATATTTGTTTCCATAATCAATCCTTGCTATGTTAATTAATTTTCTCTTATTTTTAGTCCATACCTTTTATATTTCTTTGTTGACACTCGAGTATAAACCTGAGCAACAGAAGATTGAATATACATTAAAATTGACTGCCCATGATACTGAGAAAGCCTTAGCGAATGCCATAGGTGAAAAAAAATACAATCTCGAAAAACAAAGTATAACCACGAATGACTCCTTGCTCAGTCAGTATGTGAATACAAGATGTCTGATTGAAATTAATGGTAATCCGCAAAGACCACATTACATAGGTTATGAACTGGACGATGAGGAACTCTATATTTTTCAGGAAATCGAAGTGCAAGAAAAACCTACTAAGATTAACATCTTTAACTCATTGCTATTAGAAACTTTTGATCAGCAAGTCAATGAAGTAATAATTAAAGGAATAAGCCCCAAGCAACAAAATGCAAAATTTAGTAAAGATAAACCTTATCAACAATTAGATATTAACAACTGATAGAAAAGTGGATAACTTGATGCCGAAATTAGTGGGCTAAAATAGATCTCGACACCCTCATAGAAAAGCAAAAGCAGAAATAAAGAATTATATCAAAAATCATTTTTTGGGCGATGCCTGCGGCCCGGGCTATACAGGGCTACGCTTGCGCTCCGGTACAGTGCTGGCAGGCTTTCAGTATAATGATGCCTAGCTGTTGAAAGCCTGCCAGCACTGTACTAAACCCTTCTTATCCCTATCGCTATAGGACTGCGAATAAGCAATATTGATCTTGAGCAAAACTCTTATTTGTTTATCGAATTTTATACATACACCGTGTACATTGCTAAGTAGGGCTTGCTCAATAACTCCGAAATCTTTTATAATAAACGATTATGGAATATGCAAGTGCAAAAGAAATGCACAATAAT